>CAMCTH010000265.1 GCA_945877965.1 Planctomicrobium piriforme
CAAGGGTGCTTGAACCGCGTCGGCGAATACAACGTGCTACAGTTGACCGTTGACGGCCGCGAAGTACTCAAGGGGGCGCAGACGCCGCGCTTACTGAAACCGGCAGGCAAGGCGAAGCGCGAATCAAAGGCGGCCCATGATTCGTGGGACGGCGTCGATCGCGGGCTGTTCGACGTGCTGCGCAAGCTCCGCCGCGAAAAGGCCGACGAGCGCGGGCTGCCGCCGTTCGTCGTCTTCGGCGACGCCACGCTCCGCGATCTCGCCCGCAAGCGACCGTCGACCGCCGATGCGCTGTTGGAAGTCCACGGCATCGGCGAGAAGAAGCGAGCCCAATACGGCGAAGAGTTTTTGGATGCCGTCGTCGGCTACTGCCAAGAAAACGGCGTGGCGATGGACATGGTCCCGTCGTAATCGGCGGCCGACGTAGCGAGCTTGCGACGTCGTTACTTCAACGGCTCGAAGTAGACGTACTGTCGCATCCGTTCCAGGAACGAGCCGGCGAGGAACTCGCAGGCGTGCCATTCGTGGCTCTTGCCGACGAGCGCCGAGACGTCGCGTTGCTCGACGCGTCCGGCCAGCAGCGGCGAGTAATTTACGCCGACGATGCCGGAGTAGCCCATCGCTTGTTGGCCGTTCTTTGGTCGGAGCATGAAGCCGTAGAGCAGGGGATACCAACGACGCGCGCGGTCGCAGCAGTTCCGCGCGACGAGCAGTTGTTCCAACTGCGTCGGGGCAAGATGGAAACAGCGGCCGGGCATGAAGTGATCGTCATCGAGGGCGCCGGCCAAGAAGATCGCACGAACGGCACGCGGCTCCGGGTTCTCGCGTTCGAGCAAACGCTGTCCGCGAACGGAACCGCCGCCGAGCAAGTGCAGGGCTCCGCCGATGAGTCGCGCACCGTAACTGAAACCGACCATACCGATCCGCGTCTCGGCCGGAAGCTGATCGACGAGCCATGCAAAGTAGAACGCATGGCATTCGGCGCGAACCGCTTTCGTGCGGAGATCGTCGCTGTTGCGGCCCGAGCAGAGTCGTTCGCTTGGCCAACTGAAAATGACGAATCGCAACGGCGGCCGCTCTTGGCAGCCCGATGTGAAGGTCGTGAAGTAACGCCAGCCGCCGAGATTGGCTTGGCTGTTCGTCACGCGATTGCCGTGCACATGGAAGCAGAGGGGCAGCGCGGGATCGGCGGCCAAGAACTGTTCGCGCGTGCGAGTCTGCCAATTCCCGGCGTCGTCATACTGCCAGTAGTGCAACCGAATCGTGCCGTCGGGCGCGTGTCGGGCGGCGCGGGACGAAATGTACCAGAGTTCATCGTCGGCGTCGGCCAGCGCCGTTCGCTCGGACGCGGAGACGACGGGGGGTGCATCGGGCACGTCGTCGCGCTCGGCAAAGGCGACGACTTCGCTAAGCCGCTCGATTGCCGGGACGCTGACGTTCGCCGGATCGGTCGACAACGTCGCCGCGAAGGCCGTCGTCGTCGCGAGGACTAGGAACGCAACGGCGATGCGCGTCGCGCAGTAAATCGTCCGGAGGGTTCGCAACATACCGACGTCCTTGTGCCGGCCTCGTAAACAAAGGTCGCTCCACGACCGCGTTCGTTTCGAAGACCTTGACTCCTAGGTACGGCGTCGTCGCAGGCCGCAACTTCGCCGTCGGCGCGCACCGTCGCACCGTGTGAGCAACTCTACAACACGATTTGCGCGCGGCAATTTCTCACGTTGATTTTTTTATTCAGGCCCGTCGAAGAAAAACATCACGTTTCATTTGCACATCCTAAGCCTTGGGGTATGGTTGCTCGCCCCTGGTTCGGTCTCGTGCCGAACGTACTTGTTGCGGAGGTTGTGCCATGAAACGGCTGTTGATTTTGACGTTGGTAGCGATGGTGACGGCGTCGACCGTCGGTTGCGGATGCTGGGAACGCTTTCGGCGCGGTCCGAATTGCGATACCTGCCCGTCGAACGGCGGACCCTATGCTCCGGGCCCGATTTCGTCGGCTCCGAGCGAAACGTACTTGCCCGCTCCCGGCTAGTCGACCTGCTCGGCTCCCCCCTTTACCGAGGCCGAGCGGACACGATTAGTTAGCGGACGTTTCTTCCTGCGAGGCGCCGTGCCCATCCTGAACACGGCCCTCGCAGGGAGATTTTTCCTGCGCGAGGAAGACGTCGCGCGAGACGAAGATGTTTCTTTCTTACGCAGCACGATGAGACCGACGATGCGCGGCATTCCCAAACTGCAAGGTCGACTGTTGCTCCGCGGGCTCTTGGCCTTCGGCCGACGTTCGTCGTCGGTTGCGGTGGAGTCTTCGCCGAATGAAATGCCCGCGCTCGATGCGACGGTGATCCAACGGCCGAGCGTGGGACCGGTTCCGCCGCCGGTCGCGCTGACGGCGGGCTTTCATCCGTTGCCGCGGCCCCACTTCCGTCCCAGCGCGGTTCGCTCGAACGTTGTGGCCCGCACGCGCGCTTAATCTAATCGACGCAGGCTGAAGCCTAGATTTCGTGCCGGCGGACGTGCGGCTTGATGACGTGGCTGCCGTCGAGCGCGTGCGGCACGTCGAGCTTGCGACCGCTGTCGACTGCCAACTTATCTTCGGCCAACTCATCTTCGTTCACATCCTCGTCGAGCAGCGGCTGCGGACGATCGCCGAGCGTGTGCGTCTCGACCGTCTCGTGCGCCACCGGCTCGAGGACCTGCGTCTCGCCGGCCTTGGCCGTCGCGGCGGCATTGCGCGGCGCGGCAGGTTCGACTTCCGGCAGCGGTGAAGGCGGGAGGCTCGACTCCTCGTCGGGAAGCCGACCGAACGCTTTGCCCAAGGCCGCTTGGCCGTCGAGGCACAGGCTGAACAATGCCGGAATGAAGAACAACGTGAAGAACGTGCTGAAGACGAGGCCGCCAAGCGTCACGCTGCCGAGACCGCGATAGAGTTCGCTTCCCGCCCCGGGCGAAATCACCAGTGGCAACAGGCCGAGCAAGCCGATCAGCGCGGTCATGAAGATCGGGCGGATGCGGCTCTTCACGCTTTCCAAAATCGCGGTGTGCGCGTCCATGCCGTCTTCGCGAATGTGCACCAGCGCCTGCTCGATGAGCAGAATCGGATTGTTGACGACCGTGCCGACGAGGATGATGAACCCGACCATCGTGAACATGTCGAGCGGTTGCAGCACGCCGCTGTAGTTAAGCAGCCACAATCCCAAAATGCCGCCGACCGCGCCGAGCGGCACGCTCAGCATGATGATCAGCGGATAGACCCACGATTCGAACAACGCCGCGATCACTAAGTAGGTGATGACGACGGCGAGGAGCAGGTTCCAACGAATCGAGAGCCACGTCGTGCGGAGCTTATCGGCCGTGCCAGAAAGGCTTACGCCGTATTGCCCCTGCAGCTTGGGGTCGGCCAAAATCGGGGCGACGATCTGCTTCTGAATGTCTTCCATCGCCTGTTCGATCGGCGTCGTCACTGGCGGCGTGACCGAGATGGTGATGGCGCGGAGACGTTCGCGGCGATTGATCTGTTCCGGTCCGCTCGCGGCAATGACGTCGGCGACCGACTCCAGCGTGACGGCTTTCCCCTCGGGCGTGAAGAGCGACAGGACGCGAACGTCGGCCGAGGTTTTGGCCCGATGCGCGCTGCCGACGATCGACAGGTCGATCTTGTCGCCGCCGAGGTTGTAGTCGCCGGCATAAGCACCGTCGACCAGCGCGTTGACGGCATAGCCGAGTTCGGCGGCGCTGAAGCCGAGATCGGCCGCTTGATCCCAACGCGGGACGATGTGCAGTTCCGGAGCCGAAAGGTCGGCGCTCGGCTTGGGGAACGGAATCGCGCCGGGGACGATCGTGACGACTTGCCCCATCACACGCCGCGCAAGGCCGACGAGCGTGCGGACGTCGGGCCCGGTGATTTCGATGTCGACCGTTCGACCGGCTCCGAGTCCCGATTCGAACAAGCTCATCTGCTTGGCGACGACGATCATGCCCGGGATGTCTTCGGTCGCTTCGAACACCGAGCCGACGAGTTCTTGAGCGCGGAGTTGATCTTGCGCCCGCATGCCGAGGAAGAGTTGCTTGCCGCGAACGACGTAGAAGAAGTCGGCGATCGTCGGCGCTTCGACTTCGCGCTCTTCCATTTGCGGCGCGCCGTTGACGAGGACCGGCTTGCCGTCGGGACCCATGACGGGCATCATGCGCTTAACAAGCACGGTCGCCTGGCCTTCGTGGTCCCAGTACTTCCGCATCTTGTCTTCGATCTTCTCGCCGATGGCGTTGAGCTGATCGATGTTGTAACCCGGCGGCGGCAGGAGCAGGCCGATCGCCAGATTGCGATTGCCGTTGGGCAGGTACTCGACCTTCGGCATCAACAGCCAGGAAAAATAGAGCGAGAAGAACAAGCAGCCTGCGACGGTGAGCAACCGCAGCACGACGCTTCGTTGCAGTACAGCGTTCGCGTTGACGACGCCGTCGGTGAAGCGGCGGCCGAAGGCGTCGAACGGCGTGCAGATTTTGTGGAGGAACGTGTTCTCGTCGGTCGCGTTCCCTTCGCCGTTGCCGGGTTTGCGGCTGCTAATCAGTCGGCCGGCCGCCGTCGGAATGACGATCAACGAGACGAACAGCGACAACCCCAACGCGCAGCTAATGGCCAGCGCCAAGTCGTGGAACAACTGACCGACCTGGTCTTGCACGAACAGCACCGGCACGAATACCGCGAGGTTGGCCAAGGTGCTGGCGACGACGGCGCCCCACACTTCCTTCGTTCCCGAGACGACGGCCCCCGCGACGGAATCGCCGTTCTGTCGATGCCGGAAAATGTTCTCCAGCACGACGATGAAGTTGTCGACCAACATGCCGACGGCGAACGCGATGCCCGACAGGCTGAGCAAGTTCAACGACCGGCCGAGCGCACCCATCACCAGGAACATGCCGATCATGCTCGTGGCAATGGCGGTGAAGATAACGATCGACGAGCGGAAGTTCTTGAGGAACAGCAGCAGCACGATGAAGCTGAGCACGCCCCCCTCGACGACGTTGTCGGTCACGACGTTCATCGAGGCGTAGATGTAATCGGTTTCGTCGTAGACCTGCGTGAGTTCGAGGCCGCGCGGATAGAGCAGGTTCTTGTTCAACTCGGCCATGGCTTCTCGCAGGCCGACCATGACGTCGAGCACGTTCGCGCCGTTGCGGCGTTGTACGTTCAGCGCCACGACCGAGCGACCATAGCGGCGGACCACGCCGTCGGGCTTCTTGTAGCCGAGCTTCACCTCGGCGACGTCGCGCACATAAACCGGCTTCCCGGCGACGCGCGTGAGAATGACGGCCGACACCTGCTCGGGCGAACGGAACTGTCCGAGCGTGCGGACGACGATGCGTTTCTTCCCTTCCCAGAGATCGCCGGCCGCGACGTCGATGTTCTGCGCGATCAGCGTCTGGCGGACGGCTTCGATCGTCAGTCCGCTGCGCGAAAGCAGTTCGGGATCGACGATCACCTGCATCTCGTCTTCGCGGCCCCCCATGACGTTCGAATTCGCCACGCCGTCGACGCGCTCGAATCGCGACGCGAGGAAGTCGTCGGCGAACCGCCGCATCGTCGTCAGGTCTTGATCCTTCGGCAACAGCACGGCGACCGCAGGATGCTTCTCGGCCAATTCGCGGAGCCGCAGCAGTTTAAGGCTCGAATTTTCGACCTTCATCAGCTTCGCCATCTCTTCCGCGAGCGCGGGATTCTTGGCGGCGAAGGCCTCGAGCTCTTCATTCGACGGCGGCTTGAGATTCAGAATGAACCAAGCGATGAACCGTTCCGAAAGGTTCGACGTGCTGATAATCGGCTCGTCGGCGTCTTCGGGATACTCGCGCACTTGCTTGAGCCGCGTGCTGACCATCAGCAGCGCGCTGTCCATGTTCGTTTCGACGGAGAACTCGAGGATGATCCGCCCCATCGAGTCCATGCTCTCGGAGGTCATCTTCTGCAGGCCTTCGACGCTCTGCAGTTGTTCTTCCTGCTCTTGGACAATCTCCTTTTCGACTTCCTGCGGGCTGGCTCCGGTCCAACGCGTTTCGACCGTGATCGTCGGAATCTCGACGTCCGGCGTCAGTTCCATCGGCATCTTGTAGAGCGCGATGGTGCCGAAGAGCGCCACCAAGATGACGCCGACGGCGACCTTCACCGGGTTGTTGACGAACGATTCAATCATGAACTTTGCTTCTCACGTCGAGCGCCGCGGACGACATTTACTGCGATTGTGCGGGGGCGGCCGGTTTGACGACCGCTTCGCCGCGCGAGGCGGCGACGATGCGAACGGCTTGGCCGGGCCGCAGCCGTTCGTTTCCTTCGATGACCAATTCTTGACCCGCCGTCAGGCCGTCGGCGATGACTTCAAGGCCCGAGTCGAACGCCGAGCCCAACTGCACCGGCACCGGTCGGACGACCGCATCGGCCGAGCCGGGCGAAGTCCGATCGGCGACGAAGACCATCGGCTGCGGGCCCCCCATGACGATCGCATCGTTCGGGGCCAGCAGCACCGACTCGCGTTTTTCAACCGGCAGCCAAACACGCGCGAACATGCCGGACTTGATCACCGGCACGCCTTGCGCGTCGAATTTGTTTTGCAAACGAATCTTCACCGGGAAGTTACGCGAGCGTTCGTCGGCCTTCGGCACGATCGTCGTCACCGTGCCGACGAAGAGTTGATTCGGCAGCGCCGCCAACTCGACGCGGGCCGGCTCGCCCGGCTTCACGTAGTCCAAATAGTTTTCCAACACCTGCGCCTCGACCTCGACTTGCGACAGGTCCTCGACCTCGGCGACCAACTC
>CAMCTH010000266.1 GCA_945877965.1 Planctomicrobium piriforme
GATCGCAGAGCAGGTCGCTAATGAGGCAGATCATCCCGCGACGCGGCGTTTCTTGGGCGACGTCCGACAGCACCTTCGCTAGGTCGGTTTTGTCCTTCGGGGCCGAGGCGTCGAGCGTTTGGATCACCGAGTGCAGATGATTCATCCGGCTGCGAATCGGGATCGAGCGGCGGACTTTTTCGTCGAACGCGATGCAGCCGACGGCGTCTTGTTGCCGCAACAGCAAGTAGGCCAAGCTGACGGCGATCGTCGCGCCGTATTCGTACTTATTCAACGGACCCGAGCCGTATTGCATGCCGGCCGAGACGTCGACGACGAGCGTCGAACGAAGGTTCGTCTCTTCTTCGTACTGCTTGACGTAAAGCCGATCTTGCTTGGCCCAGACCTTCCAATCGATGCGGCGCAAGTCGTCGCCGGCCGCGTATTCGCGGTGTTGTAAGAACTCGATCGATTGACCGAAGTACGGACTGCGATGCTCGCCCGAGAGGAACCCCTCGACGATATGCTTAGCCCGCAGGTCCATCCGCGCAATGCGCTGGATGGCTTCAGGATGCAAAAATCTTTTGGAAGCGGGCATCGCGGCTGAGTTCGTCTTCGTGGGCGGGGGTCGTTTCCAACAGGCGATCGACGATTTGGTCGGAGGTCACGCCTTCGCTTTCGGCCGCGAAGTTGACCACCAAGCGATGCCGCAGCACCGGCTTGGCTAAGGCCTGCAAATCTTCGACGGCCACGTGCGTGCGGCCGTACAACAGCGCGCGGGCCTTGGCTCCCAAGATCATGTTCTGCACGGCCCGCGGACCGGCGCCCCACGAGAGTTGGTCGCGCACGAACTGCGGCGCGTCAGCTTCGTTTGGCCGCGTCTGTCGGACCAGGGCCAACACGAACCGAATCAGGTGGTCGGAAACCGGCACGTCGCGAACGAGTTGCTGGAGCAGCAGGATCTCTTCGCCCGAGAGGACGGCCTGCACCGGAGCCGGCGAACCCGACGTCGTGCGGCGGGCGATCTCGAACTCTTCTGAGAAGTTCGGGTACTTTACATAGACCTTGAACATGAATCGATCTTGCTGCGCCTCGGGCAGGGGATAGGTTCCTTCCTGCTCGATCGGGTTCTGCGTGGCGAGCACGAAGAACGGATCGGGGAGCTTGTGGCGGACGCGGCCGACGGTGACCTGCCGCTCTTGCATCGACTCCAACAGCGCGGCCTGCGTCTTCGGCGGCGTGCGGTTGATTTCGTCGGCCAACACGACGTTGGCGAACAGCGGCCCTTCGAGGAACCGGAACTCGCGCGAGCCGGTCGAGGTGTTGTTCTCGATGATTTCCGTGCCGGTGATGTCGGCCGGCATGAGGTCGGGCGTGAATTGAATGCGGCTGAACGTCAGGTCCATCGTCCGCGCGAGCGTGCTGACCATCAACGTCTTCGCCAAGCCCGGCACGCCTTCAAGCAGGCTGTGTCCCTTGCTGAATATCGAGATCAGCAACTCTTCGATGACGTTCGTCTGGCCGACGATCACCTGCGAAAGTTGGTCGAGAATGCGACGCCGCGCGTCGCCGAGTTTGGCCACCGCGGCGGCCGCTTGCGAATCGAGTTTTAATTCTTCCGGAGCACCGGCGGCATCGCTGATCATCAGGGAGGGTCCTTTCGGCGGCCTAAGCTTCGTCAAACCAACAAACCCAGCAGACGGAGTTGTAGCGTAACTGATGCAAGATCGTTTCGCGCGAAGAAAGTTTAGCGCTGATAGATAGGCAGGGCGTTATTTTCCAATTGCAGGATCATCAGGTTGACCGACGTCGTGTAGACCGCACCGATGTAGCCCTGATTCCACGAGCCGTCGGCGCCGGCTTCGCCGATCAGCCGGAGGAAAATCTTGTCGCGATAACCGTCCCACACATTCCCCGCCTCGCGGTAGCAGACCTGGGCGTAATAGTAGTGGGCATAGTGCCAATGGCCGAACCCTTCGTTCTGAATATTGCTGAGATTTTTCTTGCAATAATCGAGCAACTTCGGCACGTACTCGCTGTCGTACTCACCGGCGTTGAAGAGGCAGGCAATGGCCGCCGCGGTGATGGCCGGTCGCCCGCCGCCCCCTTGCGAGCTGTACTGCACACCGCCGTCGGGCAACGTGCACTTGCGAATGTACTGCACCGCCTTATCGATGATCTTGTCGGGGACCGGCACGCCGGCGTTGCGGCAGCCGCGAAGTCCCTGCACTTGCGTGATCGTCGTCGAGCCTTCGTCAAAGTTGCTGCCGTCCTTCGCGCTGACGTAGCCCCAGCCTCCGGCCGGCGTTTGAGCCTCGCCGGTAAATTGTACGGCCCGGGTTAAGACGTCGAGCAACTCGTCGCGGCGCTCGCGGTCTTCTTCCTCGCCGAGCACTTGCGAGAGGAACATCATCGAATAGCCGTGGCCGTACGTGTAGCGATCGTCGGAGCCGGGATCGCCGATGAGCCCGTTGCGTCGGCAGCGGCGAACGAGGTAATCGACCGCGCCGCGAACGTTCTTGGCGTACTTTCCTTGGGTCGTCGTCGACCCTTCGCACAAAAAGGCCATGCCGGCCAAGGCAGTCATCGCCGTCGGATAGTTGCCGTCGTTGGCGGTCCAATGCCCTTGCGTCGATTGCTGGGCGGCCAGCCAATCGAGCCCGCGCGTGACGGAACGCTTCACCTTCTCGCGATCGATCTCGGCCGACTCGACGGAGACGGTCTGCACCGTCAGCCCGACGAGGACCGACGCCGCCAGAATCATGCGATACATCGACATGACGGTTACTCCGGTTTCTTGTTGGTGCCGATGCCAATCCGCAGACCGCCGGGTGCGGGTGCATTCGGCGCGTTGGGGGCCTTCGGCGGATCAATCGAGCTCGCCTTGCCGCCGGCCGCGGGTTTCGCCTGCTCGTTCTCGTCGTCCTTGTCGGCCGCATCATCCTTCTTCTCGGCGGGCTTGGTCGCCTCTTCGACGACCGGCTCGTTCGTGAAGCTGAATTGCAGCGTGTTGCGGAGCGAGCGGAGCGTGAGCGTGTTCTTGTTCACGTCGCCGGCAAGTTCGACCATGTTCAACGGCGCGGCCAACCGTTTGTCGTAGACGACGCGGCCGGTCCGCTTGTCGACGGCGAAGATCGCCGCTTCGGGCGACCGCATCTGGCCTCCCTTTTTTGGCTGTTCGTAAATCTGCGACGCGAACACCAGCACCGGTAGGCCGACGGGTTGATTGAGCGTCAGCCCATGACCGGCCACGCGGGTTTTGAAGATCTCTTTCTGCGTCTCGCGATCAAAGCCGTAGACGTAGCCGTTGATCAGCGGGTTGCCGAATCCGCCCGGCACCGGCTGGATGTTCACGCCGTCGCGCTGCCGGAGTTGGCTGTTCGTGATGAGCAGATAACTATCGGACGTGCGGAAGACGTAGGCTTCGCTCAGTTGCGGTTCGGGAATGACGGTCGCTTCCAGCCGCTTCGAGCCGTCGGCGACGTCGATGACCGTCAGCTTGCCGGCCCGCGTGAAGACGGCGACTTCATCGGCCGCGATCGGCCAGAGCCGTGTGTCGTGCGTGTAGCCGCTGCTCCAGATCGTTTTCTCGTCGAAGCCGTCGGTCAGCTTCAACATCATCTTGCCGTTCTCCGAGGCCCAACTCAGCACGCGACGTCCGTACGTCGCGACGCGTTGCTCGGCCCGAGGCAGTTTGACTTCTTTGACTTTCTCGCCGTCGGCGACGCTGAGCACCAGCGACTTATCGTTGACGTTGCCCCCTTGCGACGGCGGCGACACGAAGATGTATTCCTCGTCGCCGAACAGATCGCTGCCGGCGTCAATGTCGTGGCGAACCCACAACGTCCGGCCGGTGAGCGGCTCGACCACGTGCAGCGTTCGCTGCTTGAGATACGAAACGTACTTCGCGTTGGCCGGGCCCGTCGCGCCGATCGCGCGGCCCGTACCGTCGGCGGCCATGAAACGGGGCACACCCCACGGCATCTGCACGACGCGCGGGTGGATCCCCTGCATGCCGTTGACGCCCATCAACGTGTCGGTCAGATCGTGTCGCCACAGGACTTTGGCCCCCTTCGGCGAACCGTCACCCAACGTGTCGATCGCGACGAGTTCATGTCCCAACGAGATGAGCAGCAAGTGGCCCGCCGCGCGCAGGTGGCTGACCATCGGATTCATCTGATTGACATGGCGACGCTGTTGCGCATCGACGAGCGTAACTCGCTGGCGTTCGACGCCGTAGGCATCGCGAATGACGACCGCCTGCTGGGTCTGGTCCATCTCGATGACGAGGTTTTCGAAGTACGGACCGCGCGGGCCGCGAAACTCCAGCGGCACGCTCCGTTGCGACGCGTTCGCTTGCTGACGAAGTTCGGAGACCTCGACCTTGCCGACCGGCCAGCCGTGGAAGCGACCGAGGGCCTTCACGCCGCCGGTCGAAAGAAACGCGGCGGCGAAGTCCTTGCCGTTCTTGCCGTCGAGCACCGGTTGCGCCGCAAACTCGTCGAGCAAGCGGCGGAGCGATGGAATCGCGTCCTCGGGACGTCCGGCGTCGACCAGCATCTGCGTCAGGCGGGCCGTCGCTTCGCCGGCGGTCGGGCCGCTCGTCGATGTTTGCAGATACAGATTTTCGGCTTCGAGCAGGTTCGACGCCTTGGCGGTCTGCGCGGCGAGCCGCATGCGAACCGGCGCGGACGACGCCTGGTCGCCGAAGTATTCCAAATAAGTACGCATCACCTGCAAGTCGGACGACGCGAGGGCCTTCTCGCGGCGTTGCTCGGTCAGGGCGGCGATCTCTTTCTTACCTGCCTCGTCGCTACGGTCGTACAGGGCTTTGAACTTCGCCTTCACCCATTGCGACCTGCCGATGGCGACGACCGACGTCTTGCGGAGCGGTTCTTCTTCCCCTTCCGGCAGGTCGATCAAACGGAGATATACGGCCAACGCTTGCTTGTCGTCCTTCGCACGCTCGTGAGCCTCGGCGCGGAGGCGGAGATACGATTCCTCACGCAGCGTGCCGGCCGCGAGCTTTTCGAGCCCTTCCAAATCGGAGGCGGTCGAGACCAAGCCCGAGCCGAGCCCTTCGAGGAGGGCGTCGATCAGCAAGTTACGCGTTCGCGGGTCGGAGGCCTTCGTATTGGCAAGACGCAGAATGGCGATCGCTTCGGCCGTCTTCCCTTCGTCGAGCAGCAGTTCCCCCTGCGACGACAGCGCCTGCGGATCGTCCGGATTGTCTTTCAGCTTGGCAAAGACCTCGCGGCGAAGGTCTTCCAGTTGATAGAAGCATTCGAGCCCGGCGACTCCTTGCGACAACACCGACCCGCGATAGCAAACCAGATTCCCCGGGACGCTTCCCGAGCGCGACTTGCTGCGGGCCGTGATCTGTCCGGTGGTGATATCGACGGCGGCGACCTCGGCCGTCGCGAGCGGCACGAAGTAGAGCTTGCCGTTAAAGAACCCGCGGCCGCTCGGCTTGGCCGTCTCGGGCCAGGTGCGGGTCCATTGCTCTTTGCCGTCGCTCAGTTGATAGGAACGAATGCCGTCGCCGGCGACGACGATCGCCTTGCCGTCGTGCACGCAGCCGACGTAGAGCGATTTGTTCCGCGGCTTCTGCCAAACGAGCGAGCCGTCCAATAGATTGACGCAGCTGAACAGATCGCTGTCCGGCGGCGCGATCAGTACCTTACCGTCGGCGACCGCCACGACGCCGTCGTGCCAACGATCCCCTTCGGAGATCCCTTGGTTCTGCTGCTGCATCTGCCAGACGAAGACGCGGTTGTTCGAATTACCATCGGGGCCTTGGCGTTTGTATTGATAGCCCCACATGAGCGAGCGATCGTTCAGATCGACCGCCACGACGGCCCCCAGAGCGGTCGGGCAGAGCAAGACACCGTCGGCATAGGAAGGCGACAGGCCGCACGCGCGACGTTGCGCCGCATCGAAGCCTTCCGGCGCGAGCGCGAGTTGCTGCGTCCAATCGACCTTGCCCGAGTCGGCATGAATGACATAGAGCCGAATCTCTCCCTTGGTCTCGCCCAGGGCATAAAGTCGATCGCCGAGCGGCAGCGGCGGGCCGAGGAAGTACGTCTGTTCGTTTTCGGCAACGGCCGTCTCGCTGCTGCCGCCGAGTTCCCAGCGGAGCTTGCCTTCGGTCGAAAGATCGTAGGCCGCCAAGCGGTTCGACGTTTGCTGCGCCATGCCGGGCATCACGCGTCGACCGTTGAACATGATGACGGTCCGCGAGGCCGTCTCGCTCGGCGCGACGGCTTGCTCGACGCAGTAGACGTTGCGGCCGTCGCTGCTGAACGTGCCGTAGGCGGCATCGCGCCAGACGCGTTCTTCGAGCAAGTACGCCAGCTGACCGGCTTCTTGATCCTGCCGTCCTGCGGCGGGTGCCTCTCGGTGCAGCAGTTGTTCGATATGTTCGTCGGCCGCCCCGCGCCAGATTCGTTTGCCGGTTCGGAAGTCGACGGCCGTTAGTCCGCCGAGCGTCCGCATCAGGACGACGTCGTTCACAGCCAACGGTTGCGAGGCCGGCAACGGCATGACCGCTTGCTCAGCGAATCCGCGGGCAATCTGCTCCGAGAGTTTTTCAACGTCGGGATGATTCACAAACGGCACGGCCCAGCGACGATTCAGCAGCGGGTTGCTGCCGTTCGACACGGCGTTGCGCGTCGCATTGCCGCCCGCGAGCAGCCACTCGTCGGTCGTGCGACGATCGGCGACTTGCGTCGTCGGAGCGCCGCTGATTTGCGCTAACCA
>CAMCTH010000267.1 GCA_945877965.1 Planctomicrobium piriforme
AGTATCCCGGTATTACAGCGAGATGCGCTCTCGTCAGGGACGATGATCCGCATAACTATCGCTTTGTTTTTGAACGCGTGACAATCATAATCAGCGCGCGGCGGCGATCGTTTCGTTCTCTGGAAACGGATGGAAGTATGCTCCCTGTAGGACGAAGACGTTTTTTACAGATCGGTCTCGGAGTCGGCGGACTCGGCGTCTGGAGTGCGATCGCGCAATCTTCTCGCCGCGACTCCCTCACCGAAGTTCATCGTCGCGGACACGCGCTCGGCACAACTGTTGAGCTCCGCTTGCTTCACGAAAACCGCATGAAAGGTGAGATCGCTCTCGATGCCGCCTTCGCTGCGATCGAGCAGGTGGAAGAGGTGATGAGTCTCTATCGACCGCAGAGCCGGTTGTCGGAACTCAACCGCACCGGCGCGCTAGATGATCCGCATCCTTGGCTGCTGCACGTCTTACAGCACGCGCAGGAGTTGTCGCGAACCACCGACGGTGCTTTCGACGTCACCATGCAACCGCTCTGGCAATGCTGGTCGCAAGCGGCGCGCAAAGAACGAATGCCGACGACGGCAGAAGTTGCGACGGCCCGTCGCATGGTCGACTGGCGACGTTTGCAGATCACCGCGCACCGCATCGAACTCGCCGATGCGGGAATGCAGGTAACGCTCAACGGCATTGCCCAGGGCTTCGCCGCCGATCAAGCGGCGGCGGCGCTGCGGAGTTGCGGCGTCGTTCATGCCCTGATCAACACCGGCGAAGTTCAAGCCCTGGGACGTAAACGCGACGAGGCCTGGACCGTCGGCATTCAGCATCCGCGCCATCCGGATGCCTACTCGGCCTTGGTCTCGTTGAACGATCGCGCACTCTCGACTTCCGGCGATTATGCGACGAGCTTCTCGCCCGATAAGCGGCATCATCACATCATTGACCCGCGCGTCGGCTACTCCCCCACGGAGCTAGCCAGCGTCACGATCCTGGCCGGCTCGGCCCTGGAGGCCGATGCGTTAAGCACCGCCGTCTTGGTGTTGGGAGCGGATCGCGGCCGAGAACTGATCGCCGCGCGTGCCGACGTCAATGCTCTGTTCGTGTTCAAAGACGGTCGCACTTTCGCCACACCGGGCTTTCCCGAGGAGGCCGCGTCATGAAGGAACTACGATACTACGGTTGGATGAGATTGCTGCCGGCCGTAATCGCTGCATCGTTCCTGTCGGCGTCGCCGGCGGCTGCGGCTGCGGAAGATTCGGTGGAACTACTCAGCGGCGCTGTCGTGCGCGGCGAAGTGACGAACCGCACGGCAACGGACATTACCGTGAAGTCGACGATCGCCGGCCAAGCGGTCGTGCGAAAGTTTCCCCTCGATCGCCTGCACGCCGTCACCGTCGGCGGCCAACGCGAAGTGCTCAAAGAAAAGCCGGGAGTATCGACGACGTCGCCTGCGAATCCTGCCAATCCCACAGCCGCGCCGAAACCGATCGACCCGCAAAACCGCCGCACGCGCGAACAGGTGTTGGCGGAGATCGAGAAAGCAGGTCGCACGCCGCCCGATTGGTTCGCCGCCACGCCGCTCAGTTATCCGCCGACGCTCGATCTAACCTGGCCCATGCCGGCTCCGAAAGGGTGGAACAATCAACAAAACATCGGACAGTACATTTGGGACGTCATTAATCCCAACCCCGGACGGTGGGCCGGCGGCATCAAGCTACTGCATCACTTGCTCGGTCTGCATCAAGGGAATCCGGCGACGACGGAGCGAATTCAACTGGCCATCGCCAAGATCTATTATACCCATCTGAACGATTACGCTCGGGCCGCCTATTGGTATCGCACGGTCGGGGCGGAGAACACCGACGAGTTCAGCGAATCCGCCGTCAGCTTGGCCGAGTGCTATTTTCATCTCGGCAGCAAAGACATGGCTTCGCAACTGCTCTCGCGCGTCAGTCCACGCAATAGTTTGATCAAAGCCTGGACGACGCTCGGCGAAACGGAAAAGGCGCTGGCGACGGCCAAGATTCTGCTCAGCCAAGGCCCGAACGCCGAGACGCTGATGTACGTCGGCGACGCCTATCGCATCGTGGGCCGCTACGACGAGGCGCTCGCGGCCTATCAACAGGTGATCGATTTCGGTCCCGCAGGGAACGACCGTCGCCTGGCAAAAAACCAGGGCCGAGCTCAAGCGAGCATCACGGCGATTCAGCTGTTCGAGAAATCGGACGTGAAGCAAGTTCCCGACGGAGTGTATACCGCGCAGAGTCTCGGTTACGAGGGGCAAGTGGTCGTCGAAGTGACGGTGGCGGCGAAGAGAATCGCGTCCGTCCGCGTCGTGCGTCATAGCGAGAAGCAGTTCTATGCGGCCCTCTCGGAGATGCCACAGCGCATCATTGCTAAGCAGAGCGTCAAAGGGGTCGATACGACGAGCGATGCGACGCTGACGTCTGAAGCAATTATTAACGCCACGGCGAAAGCCTTGGCCGGCGCAGCGAAGTAGTCGCACGGTTCGATTCTTGCGCAAGACGCGAGGCCCGCATGATCCGTATTGATTGGTTCTTGCCGCTTCTGAAAAAGCCGAAAAAGAACGCGCAACCGACTGCGCCCGGTCGACTGGAACGCATGGCCCGCGCCATTCTGCCTGCTCCACTCTTCGCCGATCGTGAGACCGGCAAGCCAGGGCTGGCGCGGAAATGGCTGCGCAAGATCGGCGATAGCTGGCTTTCGTCGCCGGTGCGGCGCGTCGTGCAAGGCGTTTGTTTCGCACTCTTCTTTTGGCTCTTCTGCTATGTCTGCTGGCCCTACACGGCGCGGCCGGCGCAAGTTTTTCCCGGCTGGGTTCCCGTCGAGATCGACGCCTCGACCGGGGCTGCCACCGTAACGCTTGCGACGCCCCTGTCGAAACCGCTCGCCGCCGATCGCGTGTTGTACGTCGTCGATCCCGACACGGCCCCGCCGTTAGGAGATCCGCCGTCGATCGCCATGCGGATCGTTGCCGGCGGCGATCAAAAGCTACAACTCATTCCGGCCGAGTCGCTGACGCCGGAACAAATCGAAACGATGTCGCTGTCGGTCTCGCCCTGGACGCTTTACGAGCGCCGGCCCGGCACTTGGCCGTCGCACTACGCCGATGAATTGCGAACCAAAGAACTGCTCGCCGCCGAAACATTTTTGATCATCGACCCGCTGGTGAGCATCTCGACCGCGATCGCCGGACGATCGTGGGTGTGGTCGCTGGCTTGGGCCGGCGTGATCTTGGCGGTCTGCATTTTTATTCCGCGCGGCTTCTGCGGGTACCTCTGCCCGCTGGGGACGCTGATCGACTTGTTCGATTGGGCCGTCGGCAAGCGAGTGAACAAGTTTCGCGTGTCCGACGACGGTTGGTGGGTCCACATCAAATACTATCTACTGTTCGGCACGCTCGTCGCCGCCGTCGGCGGCGTGCTCGTCTCCGGCTTCTTCGCGGCGATTCCGATCGTGACGCGCGGCATGTTATTCCTACTTGGCCCTTTGCAAACCGGCCTGCAGCGCGGTCCGCACTTGGTTCCGCCCATCAACGTCGGCCACATCGTTTCGCTCGTCCTGTTTTTTGCGGTGCTCGGCCTGGGGTTGCTCAAGCCGCGGTTCTGGTGCAAATACGTTTGCCCGAGCGGCGCAGTCTTTTCGCTGGGCAACTTGTTTCGCCTGACGGAGCGGAAGGTCGAGAGTTCGTGCATCAACTGCAACAAGTGCGTCGAAATCTGCCCGTTCGACGCCATCAAGGCCGACTTCACGACCCGCACGACCGACTGCACGATGTGCCAAACGTGCGGCGGCGTCTGTCCGGTTCACGCCATCAAGTTCGTCGATCGATTCGATTACGTGAAACTCAAGGTGCTGAACGATCCGCCGACGAATGAAACGGCTCTGGGGCGGCGCGGACTGCTGGCGGCCTCGGTCGGCGTGTTGGCCGGTTTAGCAGGCGGAGTCGCTTCGGCGGCCGGCGTGAGTGCGCTCGGCGCCAAACTCGACGACCCGTCGTCGCCGCGCCCCGTTCGACCTCCCGGCAGCATGCCCGAGCAACAGTTTCTGCAACTCTGCATCCGCTGCGGCGAGTGCTTTAAGGCCTGTCCCAACGATGTTCTGCAACCGCTCGGCTTCCAGCAAGGACTCGAAGGGTTGTGGACGCCGCAGGTCGTCGCCGATTGGGCGGGCTGCGAGAGTAGTTGCAACGCCTGCACGCAGGTCTGCCCGACGGGCGCGATCCGCGCGCTGCCGCTGGAAGAGAAGAAGCACTTTCGCATGGGCTTGGCGGTCGTCAATCGCCAAACCTGCTTGCCCTTTGCGGGACGTGAG
Source organism: Planctomicrobium piriforme (assembly GCA_945877965.1). Classification (GTDB taxonomy): domain Bacteria; phylum Planctomycetota; class Planctomycetia; order Pirellulales; family PNKZ01; genus CAMCTH01. Next base: position 4,321 of record CAMCTH010000267.1, read on the forward strand.
GCGTGCCAACTCTGCGTCGATGAATGCGTCGCCGCCGGTTATCACGCGATCGAGTTCATGCAGGTCGGCACCGAAGTCGACAACGAAGGCCGACCGATGGAAGGCTCGGGCTACTTAGCGCCGGTCGTGCTGGCCGACAAGTGCGTCGGCTGCGGCCTCTGCCAAACGCGTTGCTACGGCATCAACGTCGTCGAAAAGCAACTCCTCTCCGCCTCGGCGATTATCATCGAAGCGGGACCGGGCAAAGAAGATCGGTAAGCCGCGGATTCCCAGAACGGCCGCGGACAAGCAACGCGGCGTCGCGGCATATGTTCACGGCTTCGGTTTAATAAACAAAATCTCGGCCCGCTCGATCCAGCCTTTTCGCAAGTCGACGCGGATCCAACCATCGCTGTTTTTGGGTTAGAAGCGAAGGGGCTGGATTCTCTCATTTTATCTGGACCGTGTTTCCGGGAGGGCTCCTAGTTTCGGACAGCTGCCTGCGTGGACCGCTATGGCTCCTTGAATGAAGCTGAAATCTTTGGGCAAATCGATCGGCGCTAAGGCAGTCTGAGATAGGCATCCGCATCATTTCTTTCCCCGTAAGGTCGTGGTTTCCGCTACAATGTTGACGACGGTCGCCTTTCTTGATTGGTCCTGCTCTTCCTTGAGCGATTCTCGTTGACCAAGTTGACCGTCTTCTGCCGCTACGAATCCGGCCGATCGATCAGCGATACGGTTTCCGCATTCCGTGAGCTACGCCTTCAATCCGTAGATCACGGCGTCCGCTGCTCGGTCACAAGATTGCGTTGCCGTCGTTGATTGAATGGGACGAATTGACCACGCCGGTTTGCGCTGCCTGCGAATGCGAAGCCGATCGTCGACTTCTCGGCTAGTCGGATGCCTATCAGCCCGAGGAGTTTGTTTATCGTAAATCAGCTGTCGCGGAATCTCTTGAAGCTGCTACGGCAGACGCGACGTTCCGCCGTTCAGAATGATTCGTTGCTGAGTGAAGCCGCCGACGAGCAGCCGCTGCGGGCGGAACTCTACAGCATCGAGCAGTTGGAGCGGCACGGAAAGCTGATCGCTGCGGTCCATCCGTTGGCCGTAGGACGAAGCGATGATCGGCTCTTGCCTCGGCTCGACGAGAATGAGCGCGTGCTGATCGAGACTTACGATCTCGTCGCGGCCGCCGCCGATGAGAATCGCCGCATCGAGCCCGCGGCCGAGTGGCTGCTCGACAACTTCTATCTGATCGAAGAGCAAATTCGCGCGATTCGACGCTTGCTCCCTCCTTCGTACAGTCAGGAGCTGCCGCAGTTGGCGACGGGTCCGACGGCCGGCTTTCCGCGTGTCTACGACATTGCGTTGGAACTCATCGCGCACGTCGACGGTCGCGTCGATGCGGCGGGATTGAACGGTTTTATCGCGGCGTACCAATCCGTCGAACCGTTAAAGCTAGGCGAACTCTGGGCCTTGCCGTTGATGTTGCGGTTGGCGCTGATCGAGAACTTACGCCGCGTCGCCGCACGAATCGCTGCGGCGCGTCGACATCGCGATCTAGCCGGCACGTGGGCCGTGCGCATGGTCGATGTCGTCGAACGGAAGCCGACGGACTTGATTCTGGTGCTCGCCGATATGGCTCGCGCGAATCAAGTTCTTTCTGGCGCATTCGTCGCCGAACTAACGCGACATCTTCAAGGACAGAACCCCAATTTCACCTTCGCTAATAGCTGGCTCGAACATCGGCTTTCCGATCAAGGCGTGACGACCGAACAGTTGGTCCGCGCCGAGGGACAAGCCCAAGCGGCCGATCAGGTATCGATCGGCAACAGCATCGGCAGTTTGCGATTCTTGATTGCACATGATTGGCGGTTGTTCGTCGGTGAGCATAGTCTGGTCGAGCAGACGCTGCGCAGCGATCCGGCCGGGGTGTATGCCGAGATGGATTTCGCAACGCGCGATCGTTATCGCCACGCCGTCGAAGGAATTGCGCGGCGTAGTCGGCTGACGGAATACGAAGTGGCGCGCAAGGCCGTTCAGTTGGCGGAAAACAATGCCCGGGAGATGCTCGACGCTCGCTCGGCGCACGTCGGGTACTATCTCGTCGATCGCGGGCGTCCGGCGCTCGAACGTCTGGCGGAAATGCGGCTCTCGTGGGGCGTCGTATTCGACAAGCTGCGGCGTCGCTTTCCGCTGATTTGCTATCTCTCTCTGATGGGGCTTTTCACGGTCGCAACCTTGTTTGACGTGACCGACAGAAGTCCCAGTTAGTCAGGAATAGTGCAGACTTCCGTTATTGCTTAGGAAAATGACTGGTTTTGTCTATTGGATTGGGCGCCTGGCGCTAGACTGTCGGAGTGACTCGAATTGGGCTGATTTACCGGACGGAACGGCTTTTATGCG
>CAMCTH010000268.1 GCA_945877965.1 Planctomicrobium piriforme
GGGGAGGCGAGTTCGGCCGCACTATTTACTCTCAAGGCGGACTGACGAAAGAGAACTACGGCCGTGACCATCATCCACGTTGTTTTACGATGTGGATGGCCGGCGGGGGCTCGAAGGGAGGAGCGATCTACGGCGAGACCGACGAGTTCAGCTACAACATCGTGAAAGACCCCGTCCACATTCGCGACTTCCATGCGACCGTGCTGAAACTTTTGGGCTTCGATCACACGCGTTTTACCTACAAACACCAAGGGCTCGACTTTAAACTTTCGGGCGTCGAACCGGCTCGGGTAGTCAAGGAATTGCTCGCGTAGCGTCGTTCTATGTTGTCGCGCCCCTGTCGCACTGCGATCCCAGTTGCGGTGTGCTGGTCAACCGACCTTCGTGCCGTCGGTTTTTGACCTAATTGCAGCCCGTTCGGCCTCATTCAACTGGGCATTCTCGTATTGATCGCCGTGCTGTGCGTCACGACATTCTGCACTTTTCCGCGCGAGTTCTCGCCATTTAGCTGACCCGAGCTGGCAATTGCCGTCCGCCCGGTTACTTGGCAGGTGGGGTTAATCATGATCGAGCGATGGTCGGCGACAACACGAGCAGTCCGTCGTCGGAGTACGCGTAATTCGGGCACGGCGAGGTGAAAAGCGAAGCTAACACGCCGGCGTCACGGAGAAACCACGGCTCAAATCACCAAGCCGGAACCGGCATGGACTCAAGTGGCGAGAACTCGCGCACGAAAGTCCAGAATGTCGTGACACTCAGCAGGGCTTGGCGTCAAGAGACCTACAAACAAGTCGGCGACCGTCGCGAACAACGGGACTCATCGATCGCGAAGCGTGCATCTGACGACTGAGCTTCCGTTCGGCGCCAAACCTTTACGCCGCCGGTGCCCGAGAACTTGACAAAAACATTTGGAAGGTCAGCGAGCACTGTCAGCGTCGCGGCCACCAAGTGCGACCCGCGCGGTTGGTTCGAATGCGATACAGTGTGCCGCCGCCGGTGATATAGAGATCCCGGCCGTCGTCGCCGCCGAACGCGCAGTTCGTCACCTCGTCGGTCGGTATCGCTAGGAAGTCGAGCAGCTTGCCGCTTTCGGGATGAATCACATAAATTCCGCCCGGACTAGCGTTGTCAGGTTCGTACGGCGGCTTAGCAACCGTCGTACCGCCGGCGACATACAGATTTCCCTCGACGTCTTGCTTGATGCCGTCGGGGCCGCGTCCTTCTTGCCAATCGTAGAGCAGCGTTCGCGAATCACGATCGACGCTACCATCGTCGCGCAGCGAGAACCGCCAAAGCTTTCGGGCTCCGCCTAGCCGATCGTTGCAGTTGTCGGCAACAAAAAGATATCGATCGTCGGCCGAGATCAAGACCCCGTTGGCTCGCTCGACGTCGTCAACGCCGAGAACTCGATCGACTTTGCCCGCGGCGTCGATTCGATAAACGCCTTCGATGGATCGGTCGTCGGCGGTTCGCTGCCGGATGTTATTCGGGCCGCCGTAGCAGGCGTCGGAAAAATAGATTCGGCCGCGCGAGTCGAGAGTCAGGTCATTCGGCTGATTGTACGGCTTGCCGTCGTATCCGTCGGTCAGCACTTCAAGCGTTCCGTCGCGCTGCATCCGCGTAACTCGTCGCTGCTTCGGTTCGCAGGCAATCAACCGCCCCTGTGGATCGAACAAGAGGCCGTTCGTGCCTGCATCTTTTCGCAGCAGCGATTGAGTTCCGTCGAATGCACGGCGATGGATGCCGCCTTGACCGGTCGAAAGGATTCCCCACTCGGGATCCCAGGCGGGCCCCTCGCCTCCCTGCCCGGCATCGGAAAGCACTTCGAGCTTCGCGTCTGGAGCGAAGGCGAAGCCCGATTTGGCGGCTCGAGCCACGTCAGGGTGTCTGCGGCCGATTCCCTCGGATGCCCGAGCAGACACCTCCTGCCCGAGTGCCGCCGTCGTTGGGGGTACTACAAATCCAACAAGGGTGACGATCGAAGACAAAAGTAATAAAGCGCTCCGCACGAGGAATCACCGAATGCAATGGATCAACGGATTAGAGCGAGCGCAGTCGAATATTGCGTAGCGAGAGCGGCAGGCCGTGATCTTGGAACCCAATGTATCCTGTCGCCGGGCGGCTCTGAATCTTCGGGTGATCGAGTGCGAGTTCGTTCACCACTTCGTCGTTCAGCTTCACCACGACTTTGCCGTTTTGAACCACGATGTGAAAGTGGTTCCACTCGCCGGCCGCTTTGGCGACACGCTTTGTCGGCGGCACGCCCGGAATGAAGCCGCCGCTGTCGTGATCGTTGAGCGGCTTGTCGGCCGGATGGCTCGCGGAATCGTAGATCTGAACCTCGATGCCTTGCTTGACCGGATCGTTCTTGTCGCCGACGTGAAAGTAGAAGCCGCTGTTCCCTTTGGCCTCGACCTTGTAGTCGAACTCGATTTCAAAGTCCTTGTACTGCTCTTTCGACCACAGATAGGCCGACCAGCGCGACCATCCCTTCTCGCCCGGTCGCGGCGTGAGTACGGCGACTCCGTCCTTTACACTCCAATTGCCCGTCGTTTCCCAATGCGGCGCGATCCCTCCGGCAAGCAGATCCGTGGCTAGTTCAGCCGCTGTGAGCGCACTGCCGCAAACGGTAACGCAAACAAACAGGGCGGCATGCGACAACATCAACGTGAACTTCATGGCGAGAATTCCTTGAAAGACCACAAGGCGGGAGTGATGCAAGCAGAATCGTTCCGGACGCCAAGCATCGGTGATTCGGCCCGCGTTGTAAAGCTGCGGAGATCGGCCGGGCAAACGCATCCTTTCGCATCTCCCGGAATTTAAGCGAAACAGCCCGAGCTGTTTCGCCAGCCGCTTTGGGGTAAGATAGACGTGTTCGCCCCGCCTTGCTTTCCCACCCGCCTGATTCCCTCCCCGATGACCGCTAGACGCTGCGTCCATTTCATCGCGATCGTACTGGCATGCGCGGCTGCGAATGCTTCGGCAGCGGAGTCGGTCGCCAAGCCTCGGTTCGAGCACGACGTGCTGCCGATCTTGCGCACGCACTGCCTGCGTTGCCACGGTCCCGAGAAGCAAGAATCGCAAATCCGCTTGGACAAGCTCTCGACGGATTTGATTCAGGATCGGGGTGCCGCCGAGTCTTGGCACGAAGTGTTGCACGCGTTGAATGCTGGCGAAATGCCCCCCGCCGACGCGAAGCAACTTTCGGCCGCGCAGCGAGCGACGCTCACGACGTGGATTTCGTCAGCGATCGAACATGCGGTCGACGCGCAGCGCGACACCGACGGTCGAGTCGTATTGCGTCGACTCAATCGAACCGAATATCAAAACACAATGACGGACCTGCTCGGGCTAGAGATGGACTATGCCCGCGACCTGCCCCCCGATCCCGTCTCGGCGGACGGCTTTCTGAACGATGGCCGTGCGCTGCAGATGACGTCGTTGCAATGGGAGTACTACTTGCAGACTGCGCGGCGGGCGCTCGATCGCGTGATCGTCATCGGCCCGGCTCCGAAGAAGCATCAATACGAATTCACCAAGAGCAACGTCAGCGGGTGGCTGGGCAATCCCGAGTTGTCGAACCGCTTGACGCGACAGCAGCAATTCTTGGTGAAGATGGTCGACGATTACCCGGAAGAGGGCGAGTTCCTTGTTCGGGTCAAGCTCTCCGCCGAACTGAAACCAGATTTCGGCTACCCACTGCTCGAAGTTTCGGTCGGCTATCGGCCCGATACGAAAATTCTGTTTCGCGAGTTCGACTTGGTCGAGATCACGTCGGCCGACGAGCAGACGTTCGAGTTCCGGGGTCGGATCGAGAACTTTCCATTGCCCGTTCGAGGCCAAGGCAAGTTTCCCGGTTTGGTGGTTCGTGTGCGCAACGCGTACAGCGACGGCTCCCCGCTGCCCAAGTCGACCAAGGACAAGAAGAAAGTAACGACCTATCCGGCCGAGCCGCACTTGCCGTCGCTGTTGATCAAGTCGATCGAGTTCGAAGGGCCGGTGTTCGATCACTGGCCGCCGGAAAACCATCGTCGCATTTTGTTCGATTCGCCCCTGCGTGCGAAGGACGAAGCGGCGTACGCAACTGCGGTACTTGAGCCCTTCATGCGTCGCGCCTACCGGCGACCGGTGACCAAGGCAGAAGTGACCAAGATGGTCGACTTCTACCGCTCGATTCGGCCGACGTTTCCGACGTTGGAAGAAGCCATGCGCGAAACGCTGGCCATGGTGCTAATTCAGCCCGAGTTTTTGTATCTGTTCGAACCGGCCGGCGACAAGAAGCGGCCGGTAGACGATTGGGAGCTGGCCTCGCGGCTATCGTATTTCTTGTGGAGCGCCATGCCCGACGCGCGCTTGTTCGAACTTGCCGCCCAAGGCAAATTGCATCAGCCCGACGTGCTGACCGAAGAAGTCGATCGCCTGCTTTCGGACAAACGCTCTGCGCGGTTCGTCGAGCAGTTCACCGAGCAGTGGCTGCAACTCAACGTCGTCGATTCGGTCGCCGTCAGCCGGCAGATATATCCGGGCTTCGACGACACGCTCAAAACCGACATGCGGGGCGAGACGACGGCCCTGGTTGCCGAACTCGTGCAACACGATCTGAGTGCGATGAATCTTCTGTCGTCCGACTTTACGATGTTGAACGAGCGGCTGGCCAAGCACTACGGCATCCCAGGCGTGCTCGGAAGCAAGTTTCGCCGCGTGGCCTTGAAGCCGGAACAGCATCGCGGCGGACTGCTCGGACAGGCGGCCATTCTGCTCAGCAATTCGACCGGCGCCGACTCGCATCCGGTGCGCCGCGCTGTGTGGCTCCGCGATCGTTTGTTGAACGATCCTCCGGCGCCGCCGCCCCCCGATGTGCCGTCACTCGATGAGGCCGATCCAAGCTTCCTCAAGCTCTCGGTTCGTGAGCAGTTAGAAGTCCATCGCAAGAAAGACGCTTGCGCGAGCTGTCACCGCAACATCGATCCCTGGGGCATCGCGCTCGAGAACTTTGACGCCGTCGGCCGATGGCGCGACGAGGTCCGCCGGCCGGCGGGAGATAAATTGCCCGTCAACGCCACCGACGTCTTGCCGACCGGTCATCGGCTAACCGGAGCCGACGGCCTGCGCAACTATCTTACGAACGAACGAAAAGACGACTTTGCCCGATCGCTGATTGTGCGCTTGTTAACCTATGCGGTGGGCAGAGAGTTGGAACTCAGCGATCAACGAGCGATGGACGATCTTAAATCTAAGTTCGCGGCCGACGACTATCGCATGCGTCGCTTGATTCATGCGATCGTCCAAAGCGAACCGTTTCAGACCAAATAAGAATCGACGCGTGCACGGATTGCGTCGATCGGACAAACTTTGCGGACCGAAAGCGTACTGAGCAAAACATGGCTAAAGCTTCTTGGCATCTGGATCGACGCACGTTTTTGATGGGAGCGGGAGTCTCGCTCGGCCTGCCTTGGCTGGAATGCATGTCGCAGGCTCGGGCCGCAACCGCACCGGCCGCCGCGCCGCGTCGTTTGTGTGCCATGTACTTCGGCTTCGGCGTCAGCTTGCCTAAGGAAGACGGCGAGCAGGCGAATTGGCGCTGGTTCCCGAACGGCGAAGGGCGCGATTTTCAGTTCAACGACAGCCTCAAGCCGCTCGAGCCGCATCGCAATCGACTCACCGTGCTCGGCGGTCTGTCGCATCCGAACGGTCGCCGTATGGGAGGCCACGACACGGGCGATACGTTCTTAACCGGCACGTTGCTCAACAGCAAATTCTTGCAGAACACGGTCTCACTCGATCAGGTTGCGGCTCGGCGTTTCGCCGACGACACGCGGTTTTCGTCGCTGGTACTTTCAACCGACGGCGGCGTGGGCGAACCGACTCGGTCGAGCACGCTGTCATACGACGAACAAGGCCGGCCGATTCCGGCCCTCAACCAGCCGCAGCAGATTTTCGATCGCTTCTTCGGCGCGGGCGACGCGAATCTCCTCGCGCAGCGTCGGCGACTCGTCAGCGAGTCGGGCATGCTCGATCGCGTGTTAGAAGACTCACGGTCGCTCCGGCTCCGGCTCGGCAGGCAGGATCGCGAGAAGTTCGACGAGTATCTGGCTTCGGTCCGGCAAATCGAGCAGCGTGTCGAGCTCTCGCAGCGCTGGTTGGAGATCCCGCGGGCGGAACTGCGCGACGAAGAACGCAAAATGCTGCATCTGGATTCCGACGACGAAGCGCCTTTGCAATTCATCCGCACGATGTACGACCTGATGTACTTGGCGTTCCGCACCGATTCGACGCGCGTGGCCACGTATCAAATTACCAACATGGCCGACGCTTCTTCCAAAGCCGGCAAGTTCCCGCAACTCGAGGGCTTCAAAGGTTCGCTGCATAATCTGGCGCACGGCTGGAACAAGCCCGAAGGGGCGGAGAACCTCGGCCGCTGGGATCGCTTCATGGCCGAGCAATTCGGCTACTTCCTCGATCGACTTGCGTCGGCCCAAGAAGCCGACGGCTCGATTCTCGACAACTCGGTCGTGCTCTACGGAAGTAGCAACAGCACCACGCATAACAATAGCAACTACCCACTGCTACTGGCCGGCGGCAACAAGCTGGGGCTGCGACACGGCCGCTATCTGAAATTTGGCGACGACGTGCCGTTGTCGAATCTGTTTGTGACGATGCTCCAATGCGTTGGAGCCGAGCAAGCGAAGTTCGCGGATAG
>CAMCTH010000269.1 GCA_945877965.1 Planctomicrobium piriforme
GGCGGTTTCGGTGCGACGTACGTCGCCGGCCTGCTTGTCGATTTCCTTGCGGACTTCGTCTTCACCCGACTTCACGGCGGTCAGGCCGGTGAGCAGTTCCGTGCGGTGGGTCTTGGCGTCTTGGAAGGCGACGGTCAGGTCGTTGTCGACCTTCGTGCGAACTTCGTTGACCTTCTCTTGAGTCGCTTCGATCTTCTTCGGCGGCTTGTTCTCGTCGATCTCAATGGCGAGCACCGACATGTCGACGTCGAGATTCGCCTTGGTGAACTTCAGCTTGCTCTGGGCTTCTTTTTCCAAGTAGGCGGCGCGGTCGACGACCTGCTGCATCGCGTCGATGAGCTTGTCGTGCAGTTTGCCCTTCTCGTCGAGCGAACGGGCTGCGTCGGCCACGGCGGCAGCGAAGTCTTCGTAGGCCTTCTTGACCGCGGCGACGTTGTAGCCGTTGTCGGGCTTGCTTTCGGCGATCTTCACGAAGTTATCGACGACTTCGCGCGGCGGCAGTTTGGCCCGCTCGGTTTTGAGCTTATCGTCGAGCAGCTTCTTTTCTTCTTCGAACTTTGCCGTGAGCTGTTCGGTTTTACGCCATTCCAGCGTGCGGGTTTCGACGGCGTTGAACTGCTTTTGCAGCCCCTTCGCCTCGCGATTGTGATCCGCGGCAAACATCCAGACGGTCGTGAGCAGCACGGCCAAGGCCGATGCGCCGAACACGACGTGCAGGGTTTTTAGACTACGCCAAGTTTGTTCTGTTGCGGGCATTTGTCGTTGTTGGTTAACCGCGAAGTGTTAAGGAGCGAACGGCGGCGAACCTCGAAGCTAAAAGTTCAGGAAGTATTCAGGGATGCTGATGATGTACTTTAGATTCACCGTCCAGCGGAGAACCATCTTCAACGGCAGCGAGATCATCAGCAGGAGCAAGTTTGCCATCAGCATGAACCGGATGAGGCCCATCTTGGCGAAGAACGAGCGGAAGATCGTCGCCGCCAGAATCGGCGGCAGCAAAATCAGATAAGCCAAAGTCAGGATGATGCCCGGACTTTCGCGTAGCAGGATATACGCAATTTCGGTCCCTGCCCCGCTGCCGAGCGGTGCCTTCGGCAAGGCTTGGCCGAGCATCCCTCCCCAAAAGTATTGCGAGAGGTCGACGTTGTTACCGGCTAACACCTTGTGGGCATCCCAGTATTCGAACGGCCCGAAGAAGTTCCAGTTCGGCCCGCGGAGGAACGTGCCCAGAATGATGAGCACGATCCAGAGTTCCAAGAAGCCGAGTTGGAACACGATGTAGCTGAACTTGCGTTCTTCGATCGTGTAGTAACCGTTGCCCGCCTTGTTGAAGTCGAGGAACGGAATGGCCATCAAGCCGAAGACGACGATGCTCGGCAGCACGACGCCGGCGTACCACGGATCGTAGTACACCAGCATTTCTTGCAGACCGAGGAAGTACCACGGGGCCTTCGACGGGTTCGGCGTCTTCACGCTGCTGGCCGGTTCTTCCAGCGGAGCTTGCAGGCACAAAGCCCAGATCATCATGAACGCCGTCAGGGCGACCATGCAGATCATTTCGGTGTAGACCAAGTCGGGCCACACGAGGACCTTTTCGTCTTCGGTCTTCTCAACCGGCGGCAGTCCTTGCTTGCGGCGATCGTCGTTGATGACCGCCTTGTACGTCGCCAGCCAGTTGAAGTAGCCGAGCAAGAAGACGAGGCCGACGATCGGCACGTTATCGCCCTTGCCGACGATCGAAAAGAAGTTGCTGTCGGCCATCGCCAGGCCCAGGGCCAGCAGCGACAAGTTCAGCAGCGTCCACGCGATCGGCGGATGCGTCCACCAGCGGCGGAAGAAGTACAGGAACATCATGCCGACGAGCGAACCGACGGTCAGCGTGACCGGACCCGACAGCGAGTTGACCAGATCTTTGACGCCGTGCGAAAACTCGGGGGGCGAGCCCATCATCGCAATCGGCGACAGGATGATGAACAAGAACCCGACGATGAGCCAGAACAGCACGTTGGTGACGCCGACGCCGGCGACCGTGAAGTAGGTCTTCACGTTGGTCCGCCACAGGTACATCGCCGCACCCCAGTTCATGAGGCAGAGCAAGAGGTAGTAGAACCCCAGTCCCGGTGCGACGGCTTCGATAAACTCTTCGTGGTGCCCGTGCATGTTCGTTCTTTTCGTGCTGGCGACGTCTTGTCGTTTCAAACATCGCCGTGGGTCTGCGCCCGCGGCTAACTATCTGCTCGTCTGTCTCTCAACTGTCCACTGCTTACTGCCTACCGCCTACTCGTCTTACAGCGGTCCGCTGATGCCGCCGTCCTTGCGGACGCGCCAGAAGTGGATCGCCAACAACAGCGACACCGCCAACGGAATGGCGACGCAGTGCAAAACGTAGAAGCGGTTAAGCGTTTCTTCGCCGACGAAGCGCGCGCCGAGCAAAGCGAAGCGTGCGTCCGTGGCGTTAGTGATCATGTCGATGCCGCCGACCTTGAGGATCTGCTGGCCGGGTCCTTCGTGACCGAGGAACGGCGTGGCGCGAGCCATGTTCGATCCGACCGTGATGGCCCAGATCGCGAGCTGATCCCACGGCAACAAGTAACCGGTGAACGACAGCAGCAGCGTGAGCAGTAGCAAGATGACGCCGACCACCCAGTTGAATTCGCGCGGCGGTTTGTAGCTGCCGGTGAGGAAGACGCGATACATGTGCAGCCAGGTCGTGATGACCATCGCGTGCGCGCCCCAGCGATGCAGCTCGCGCATGATGCCGAGTGAGACGACGTCGCGTAAGTCCTGAATGTCTTTGAATGCCCACTCCAGCGTCGGCCGGTAGTAGAACATCAGGAGCACGCCGGTCAGCGTTTCGACCAAGAACAAGAAGAACGTGACGCCCCCCATGCACCAGGTGTAGCTGAGCGCGATGCCTTGCTTCTTGACGCTTACCGGATGCAAGTGCAAGAAGAAGTTGGTGAGCATCACCACGATGCGGTTGCGGCGATCCAACGGCATCGGATGCCGGAAGACGCTCTTCCACAACTGCGAGTTACGAATGGTTTCGCCGATCGACATGGTGCAAAAAAATGGTTCGGGGTTCAGGGTTCAAAGTTCGGGGTTAGCCGCGAGGCTTGCCCCGCGCGTCATGTGCGGTCGAGCGCGTTAGCCCGGATAGAACGACGAGGGGTCGCTCCATTGGCCCATTTCTTCGAAGAACAGCTTGCCCTTGTCGACTTGCAACTGGCCGTCGTCGCCGAGCGAAATGGCGTAACGTTCGAGCGGCCGCGGAGCCGGGCCTTCGAAGTTGATGCCGTCCTTGTAGAAGCCGGAGCCGTGGCACGGGCACTTGAACTTCTGCTCCGCTTCGAGCCAGTTCGGAGTGCAACCCAGGTGGGTGCAGACCGTGCGGATGGCGCAGATTTCTTGCTGACCGTTGTATTCGGTGTTAACGATCCAGACGCCGTATTGCGCTTTGAACTTCTCGTCGACTTTGCCCGGCGCGAAGTCGCTCGGGAAGCCGACCGGGAACTTGCTCGGCGGTTCGGTCAGAATGTTGGGGAACATGAACCGCGCGAAGCCGAGGGTCCACAGTCCGCCGGTGACGGCGAGTGCGGTATACCCGAGGCTGAGCATCGAGCCCATCATCAGGCCGATGAAACCGCGACGCGATTCGTCGCTCTTCGCGGCCGCCTTCGGCTTGGCGTATTCCGGCTTCACCGGCATCGGCGGCACGGTCGGCTTTGACTTCGCGACGACCGGTTCGACCTTGTCCTTAGCGGCGGCTTCGGCCTTCGTGATCGGGCCGGGCTTCGCGCTCTTGCGCGCTGCGGCCAAGATGCTCGATGTGTCTTTCGGACCACCGGCGACCGGTGCCGACGGCTTTTCTTTCGCCGCGGCGGCTGGCTTGGGGGCCGGTTCTTTCTTTTCGGCGGCAGCCGGTTTGGGCGCGGCAGCTGCGGGCGTTTTGCCGCCGGCCCCTTGAGCACGCGCGGCCGCCATCATTTCGGCGATGCTGAGCTTGCCACCGGCCGGCTTCGGCGCGGCGGGCTTGGGTGCGGCCGCGGCAGGTGCTTCCGCCGCAGCTTCGGCAGCCACCGGCTCAGCGGGCGCTTCCGCAGCGGGCTGGGCCGCAGTCGGTGCGCTCGGCGCTTCATCCGCAGGCGCAGCGGCAGGCGATGCATCGCCTCCGGCACCGCCGGCCCCTTGCTTACGGGCCATTGCCAACATCTCTGCAACCGACAGCTTCTTTTTTTCAGCCATAGCTTTGCGTCACACCCCGAGTCGCGATCTGGCGACGACGTGAACGACGAATCGGATCCCCAGCGACGACACTCGCGGCCATCCGATCGCCGTGGTGCGCGTCGCGATTACACCCATTTCCAACCGGCGACGCAGAGCATCGACGCGGGGGTGAGACGACATGAGATTGCTTGATCGTGCCGGCCTTGCAGGCACCGGTCGAGAAGCATTCGAACCGCCGTCTCGGCCACGTAGAAACCGACGCGCAGGGGGGAAAAGTACAGCGTTGTACCACAAGCTCTAAAAAATGCCACGACGAGTTTGTGACTTTTTTCACAAGCCCTGGTAAATTGTTATGAGTCCCTACCATTGTGTCAACCCACCCCGACGCAGGAATCGATCTCCGACTTCCACAGCAGGGGGCCGGCCGCGGGGCTGGGAAAGATTGGCTAGTTATCGGTCGTTTGCCTCGGCGACTCGACCGCGATTCTCGCAAGTCCCCGCCTCGCATCGCAACGGAGTCTTTTGCCGATGCTCGACTGGACGGCTCTCGAAGCGACCATCCGCCGCGACCCCGCCGGCCGCGGCTTAGCAAGTTTTAATGACGCGGACGGCCCACTGCTGATCGGCCACTTAGAAAACGCAGCCCGCGACTTGGCGGAAGGACGCGGCTGGGCGGCGATCGTCACCGGCTTTGCCATTCGCACCGAAGCAGGCCCGATTGCCGAGACCGACGGCCCCCCGGGTGCGATCTATTTGAAGCAGATGCTAGAGGCGAGCGGTATGAAAACGCGTCTCGTCTCCGATCCGATCGGTGAGCCCGTGATCGATGCCGGAATGTATCCGGTCGACTTGGGTTGGTACGAATATCGGCGTAACTGCCAATCCCATTGCAATGACGACAACGGTCGAATTGGAATTCGTCGTTGGTGGCGAAAGGATATCGCCGGACCGTGGCCGGGGCTGAACGCGTCGCCTGCATATCTCATTGCGATCGAGCGCTCGGGGCCGAGTCATACTCTGGAATCGGTCGAGGCCGAGTCACGCGAAGAGTTCAAACGAGTTGTGCCGCCACATGAGCGCGACGTCTGTCACAACATGCGCGGCGTCTCGCTCGATGATGTGACCGCGCCGTTTCATGTGATGTTCGAATACAACGAACCGCAGGATGGTCCGATACCGCGCACGATCGGCATCCTCGACGGCGGCAACGAAATCGGCAGTGGCAATGTTCCTTGGAGCGTGTTGCGCCGCGCCATTGCGCAAGGTTCTGCATCGTCGGAACACGCTGCGACGATCCCCTGTCGGATTAGGACCGACCATGCGATTCTCGCCGGCGTCAGCAACTGGGGCGCGTACGCGCTGGGGGCTGCGGTGGCGGTGCTCCGCGGACGTCGCGACGTGGTTGAAGCGTGGACGGCCGAGCGTCAGCAAGGGTTGATCGAGGCGATGGTCCGCGACGGCGGGGCGGTCGACGGCGTGACCAAACGGCGCGAGGCGACGGTCGACGGCCTGGCATTGAACGACTATCTCGCCGTTTTTGAAGAGATTCGGCGGATAGCCTTGGGCTGACGAGCCGGTTCATGCGTACCCATCTACCGGGGGTCGGCCCCGGTCGTTAGCATGGGTGTTCCTATGAGCGGAACCCTGCTTACTTTCGTCGCGCAATTGGAGAGCCTCGGACTCGTTGCATCCGAGCGGCTGGCCAACTTATTGCCGCCTCGTGCCGCTCCGAAAGATGTGCAGGCGTTAACGCACGAACTCGTCCGCAGCGGCGACCTGACGAAATTTCAAGCTCAGGAAGTGCTGCAAGGGCGCGGCAAGTCGCTGACGCTGGGCAATTACGTCGTGCTCGACAAGCTCGGGGCCGGCGGCATGGGCCAAGTGTTCAAGGCTCAGCATCGCCGGATGAAGCGCGTCGTCGCCATCAAGACGTTGCCCGCGAGCGTCATGAAAGATGCCAACGCGATTGGGCGATTTCAGCGCGAAGTCGAGGCGGCCGCCAAGCTCAGTCATCCGAACATCGTCGCAGCACACGATGCCGACGAGGCCGACGGCGTTCACTTTTTGGTGATGGAGTTCGTCGACGGACCCGATCTGAATGCGCTGCTCAAACGCAATGGGCGGATGCCGGTTGCCGACGTGATACGCTATGTCGCCCAGGCCGCCGACGGACTCGCTTTCGCGCACGGCAAGGGAGTCGTGCATCGCGATATCAAGCCGGGGAACTTGCTCGTCGACAAGGACGGCGTCGTGAAAGTGCTCGACCTCGGGCTGGCCCGGATCGAAAGCGATGAGCTCGGCAGCGCCGATCAACAAGAGTTGACGCAGCAAGGCGTGATGATGGGGACCGTCGACTACATGGCCCCGGAGCAGGCGCGAAACCTGCGCAAGGCCGATGCGAAGTCGGATGTGTACAGCCTCGGTTGCACCTTGCATCGCTTACTCGTCGGCA
>CAMCTH010000270.1 GCA_945877965.1 Planctomicrobium piriforme
AAAACTCCATAATGTCGTGACACACAGCAGCGCGAAATGCCGCGGTTCCAGTTTCTGCGTGCGGAATAGTCGCTATCACCACGACGTCCAGCCGCCGTCCACGAGTAGATTCTGCCCGGTGATGTAGCTCCCGGCATCGCTCGCGAACAGCAGCAGCGCCCCTTTCAACTCGTGCGGTAAGCCCATCCGTCCCTGCGGCACCTTCGTGGAGAGGCGGCGTTCCATCTCGGCCGGAATGCCGCCGGGAACGGGAAACGGGCCCGGGCTCAGGCAGTTCACGCGCACGTTGTCGCCGGCCCAATAGACGGCGAGATGCCGCGTCATGTGGATCGTCCCGCCTTTGAGCGCGTGGTACTGCACGGGACTGGCGACCGCGACTCCGGCGTAGGCGTCGGGATACGAACCGACGACGCCGTACATCGAGCCGATGTTGACGATGCTGGCCGGGGCCGAACGCGCCACGGCGTGGTCGCGCAACATCCGCGCGAGAATGAAGTACGCGGTGTTGTTCCGCAGATGCTCGTCGAACTCGGCGGCGGTGACGTTCGTCAGATCGTGCGCCGCCGCGGCACGGCTGATGGCGTTGTTGACGAGAATGTCGAGTCGCCCGGCCGCATGCTCCACGGCCGCGTTGAAGCCGGCTTCGCGCGACTTCTCGTCGAGTTGATCGAGCGCGACGCCGCCGTGCCGAGCGCCGAACGGAGCGGGCAGCTTCGCCGCGAACTCCCGGCACTTCCCAGCATCGCGACCGGCAACGACGACCATCGCGCCGACTTCAGCCAGGGCGCGGCAAAGCGCCGAACCCAAATGCCCGGTCCCGCCGGTCACCAGCGCGGCACGTCCGCGGAGATCGAATAACTCTTGAATCGTCGGTTCACGATCAGGCAACGTCGGCATCGAGTTCCTCTCTCTATTTAGCCGCGGGGCTTGTCCCCGCGCGTCTGCGCCAAGTTAAAACAACTGCACCAAGCAATACGGAATCATCGCAATGATCGCGACGAACAGGCAGGCGAGCAAGAACCCGCCGACGCCGACGGCCGAAGGTCGCGGCATTTCCCAATCGGGATGCTGGACCCACTTCGCTACCGGCGGCTCCGGATTCTCCGGCAACTCGCACGGTCCGGCAACCTGCTCTCCCTTGCGAACCGGCGTCCGCAACAGCAGGAAGAAGCGGTCGAGTTTTTCGACCGGCGTTCGCGGCGTGATGAAACTCACGAGGATCCCCGCGACGAGGCCGCTCGTCAGATAGAGGAACATCGTCCACGAATCGTTGACCCGCAGCAGGCCGTCGCGCGCGTGGACGACCGACTCGCCGAAGCCGAGCGTGGCGAACGCCGCGGGATAATAAGCGGCGACGGCCCAGACTGCGTACGACGTGATGCTCGAGACCCAGACGGCCGCCGGCGTCCAGCCGCGCCAGACGATGCCGATCCAAAAGCTGATGCCGATCGGGGCGGTCGTTTTGATGATGAACTTCAGGGCGTCGATGATGTCGGTGAACGTCGTCTGCAGAACGATCGCCGCAATGACGACGCCGACGCTCGCCACGCGGCCGACCCACAGGAAGTGCGCGGCCGAGCGGTTCTTGCCCCAGAAGGGCCGGTAAAGTCCTTCCGTGAACAGTGCGCCTGCGGCGAGCATCCGCGTATCGGCGGAACTGACCGTCGCGGCCAACGAGCCGACGAGCAGCAACCCGATCATGCCGACCGGCAACAGATCGCGAGCCGCTCGGCCGAACAATTCATCGGCGAAGGCGCGATCGAACTGCGGATCGAACGGATGTTTCAGTCCCGAAGCCGCCAAGGCTTCCAGTCTGCCGTGATCGGGCGTCAATCGCTCGCGCGTCACGGAATCCAGCGGGCTGATCCCCGGCGTGAGATACCAAACGATGCACGCCAGCCCGATGAATGACCACGCGATCGTGCAGAACCGTTTCATCAAGTGGCCGTACGTGAAGCCGACGCGGCTCTCGAACTCGCTCTTTCCCGCGCCGCACATGCTCATGATCTGCGGTTGCACGACGACTCCGGTCAGTCCGGTGAGCGCGAGCATGAGCACGTAAAACAGCGTCAGCGGCTCGGTGCCGAAAATCGTCGCGACTTCCGGGTGCCCGAACAAATCCAGCATGCCGGGCTTCAAATGTTCATTCGCCCGTAACGCCGCGAGGCCGCCGATCTTGTAGAACACCCACGGCAGCAACAGAAACGAGAAGACGACCGTCAAAATGCCTTGGATGAAATCGGTGACGATGTCGGCCGCCAGTCCGCCCGCGATGCCGTAACCGACGAACAGCACGGTGATCGCGAGGATCGCAAGTTCATGGCCGGCGAGTCGCCGCGAATCGACTTCGATCCACGACTCGGCGGAGTTCCAGCGGATCAGCGGCACGCGGACGTCGGTTTGCTCAGCCACGCGATCCAACTCGCCGCCCGTCAGTGCGTTCAGCAGTTTGCCGCTGCCGTAAAGTTCGCCCGACATCGACGCGACGAGAATTAGGATGCCGTAAAGTGAGTAGAGCGTCGCCGTCCGTCGACCGTAGCGAGCCGCGAAAAAGTCGCTCGTCGTGAGGGCCCGCATCCGGCGAAGTACCGGGGCGATGACCCAATAGACGGGCGTCGCCCAGAGATAGAAGAACGCCCACCAGATGCCTGCGAGGCCGGCCCGCCACGTCCCGGCCGTCACGGAGACCGCTTCTTCGCTACTCGTCGCCGAGGCGAACGAGAAGAAGATCATGAAGGTCTTGCCGTAGCGACGGCCTCCCATGAAGAAGTCGGTCTCGTCGTGGATCCGCTTCGATAAGACGACGCCGACGACGACCATGCCGACTAAGAAGCCGACGATGATGAGCCAGTCGATGAGAGCGAGGCCGAGCCACATTGAGATACCTTCCGTTCGGGAAGCGACGTAGATCGGGAGGGCGAGGCTCCTGCCGAGCCGTTCACTCAACGGACCGCTGAGGCCGGACGGCTCGGCGGGAGCCTCGCCCTCCCCGTCGTTTCGTTACCCTGGCAATTCCAACTTGTTCAAATCGCGAACGCACCATTGCACGCTGTTGGGCCGCCCTGCTCCGTCCGGAAACTTCGGGCTCATCGTGCATTGGCCGAAGTCGAGTTCGGTGAGCTTGCCGACTTCCCCTTCCGCCGTGCGAAAGACGTTGAAATCTTTTGCGGCTTCGACGGTCGTGAGGTCGATCAGATCGCGCATTGGGAACTTACGGACCGCCGCGTTGCCGACGAAACCTTTGGATACGCTCACTTGCCGTTCGAGCATCGTGCCGAGGCGGTTGAAGTCGGGACTGCGGGTGCCGTAGTACGAGCCGCCGGAGCTCTTCGGTTGATAGTCGGTCATCGCCTGCGGAACGACCGTGCCGTCGGGCAGACGAACCTTCACTTGCTTGGGGATCGTTTGACGATACGGCACTTCGCTCAGGTACTCGCCGAAGTGATGGCTCGTGCAACTGGTGTAGGTGACGCCGAGCAGCGCGACCTGTGTGTTGAGCGCGAGCATGACCCCGAACGTCGACCGCGGATCGAACGCGCAGAGTCTCGGATCGGTGTCGGTGATGACTTCCGCGCGATGGCCGATCGCGGCGAAGCTGTGGCGATACGCTATGCTCCGTCGGGCATTCGGGTGCTTGCGAGCCGTCTCGGTGATGATCCCCATCTCGGCTTTGTCCTGAGCCGGGTCGATGATCGGGTCGCTCTCCGCCTCGTGGGCAAAGGTGTACGTCGGCACGACGAGCGTTCCCGACGGGCCGACGAGTTCCAGCAGCGCGTCGATCACCGCCTCCGCGCCGCCGTCAATTTTGCCGACGGTCCGCATCGCGGAATGAACTAGCACCACGCTGCCGGGCTTGATGCCGAGCTTGCCGAAACCGTCGAGCAATTCACCGCGCGAAACCGTACCGGACATCATGCCCTCATCGTCGTTTAATGTTGAAGTCGTTGCCGGAAGATCACGAAAACACGAAAGAGGGAAAGCACGAAACGCAAGGAGAATGAGTGAGCGGCATTTCTTTGCTTGTGTCTCTCCCTTTCGCGTTTTCTTTCTTTCGTGCTTTCGTGATCGTCTGCTTCTATGTCTTCGTATTAGGTCAGTCGTGCAAAGTGCGTGTGTTTGACGGGGCCGCCAATACGGTCGCGAATGTTGCCTGCGGCGATCGCTTTGGCGATTTCGCCGAGGACTTCGTCGAGTGCGGCCAAAAAGGCGTCGACGTGCCGCGGCTCGTGGGCCAGCATCGGGTTGAAGTAACCGCAGGCCAGGTAGCCTCGTTTCAGCATCTCGGCCGTCAGCAGCGTAATGAGGGCCGCCGCCTCGGGATGATCGAAACCGAACGACGCCATTTCCGGCCGGCCGCCGACCGTGATCGGCACGCGATGCCGTTCACCGAGCTTGCGCCACCCTTCGCGAACGGCGCCGCCAATCTTCGCGAGATGTGCGGGGACGTCGATCCGCTGCATCTTGCGAACGGCCGCCACCGCCGCCGCCGGGCCGACCCCTTCGGTCCAGTAGGCACTGGAGATGAACGACTCTTGCGCGGCATTCATCGTAGCGGCGTTGCCGAAGACGGCCCCCATCGCGAAGCCGTTGCTGATGGCCTTGGCCATCACGGCGAGGTCCGGGTTCACGCCGTACTTCAAATGCGCTCCGCCCAGGCAGAGCCGCCAGCCGATCGAGATTTCGTCAAACACGAGCCGAGCGCCGATTCGGTCGCACCGCTCGCGCACGCCTTCCAAGAACCCCGGCTCGGGATCGGCATGCCGCGTCGTCTCCATGACGACCGCCGCCAGATTCTTCCCCTCGCGCGCGATCAGTGCGTCGAGTTCGTCGAGCTTGTTGTAATGGAACGGCAACGTCGTCCCGGCGAGAACCGAGGGCACCCCCTTCGGATCGAGGCCGGGCAACAAGTGCTTGTCGAGCCGACCGACGAAGTTCGCATCCTTGCTCGAATTGCCCTCGGGCGTCGCCAGATTCGCCGCCAAGTACCAATCGTGCCAGCCGTGGTAGCCGCAGACGGCGATCTTGTCGCGGCCCGTACTCGCGCGGGCAATGCGGACGGCGACCGTCATCGCCTCGCCGCCGGAACGCATAAAGCGAGCTTGCTTGGCCCACGGGTGAATCGCCAGCAGCAGCTTCGCCAATTCCACTTCGTCGTGCGTCTGCAGCGTCGCCATGCTGCCGTATTGCACGCGGCGAATGACGGCCGCGTTTACGTCTGGGTCGGAGTAGCCGAGGATGGCGGCCAAAATGCCGCCGGCTGAGAAGTCGATGAACTTACGGCCTTCGGTATCGATGATCTCGCAGCCTCGGGCCTCCTCGTAGTACGCGGGCCACTGCTCGGGCGCAAACTGCTCGGGTCGCTTCGAGAAGAGTTGCGTCCCGCCGGGGATGATTTGTTTCGCTTCTCGGTATTGCTGCTGCACGTCGATCTGCGTTGTCGTCGACGGAAGCGGAACGCCGAGTCGTTTGCGGGCCGCGCTGATGAAAATCTTCTCGACGTCGGAGTCGTTCAGATGCAGTGTCCTGCACGCCTGCTTGAGCGCGAGCAGGTTTTCAATGCCGACGAGCACCGGCTTCGCGAACTTCGAGCGGTCCCAGTCGGGGCCGATTTCGTTCGTCCAGGCAAAGCCGTCGCCGATCGTCAGCGGCCGCCCGCGCATGCTGCTTATCGGATGATCGAGGCCGAACCACATTCGGGTCGGACCGAAGGTGCGGAGAATCGCTTCGTGCGGCGCCGCTTCGGCCACGGCGGAGTTATCGAACACGACGTTATCGAGACCCGCGAGCGCGTGGATCCCTTCGCCCGTGTGTCGCAAATTGAAGCTGCGGCCGCAGTGGGCCAGGATGAGCGTCGCGCCGGGATAGAGCGTGCAATGCTCGCGGATGTACCGCTGATTGGTCTCGTCGGCCAGCGCTCGCGGCTTCACCATATGCAGCGTGATTGCCAACCCGCGTTGGTCGGCGAGTTCCCACATCCACTCGGGCATGAACTCTTCGCAGGGGGCGAAGAACGTATCCTGCCGCGGCGCGAAGCAGTGATACACCTTAAAGCCGACGAAAGTCGGCTCGGCGTTGAGCAGCGCCTCGTGATCGGCCGGGTCGTCGTCGGGCGTGCAGAGCAACAGGCAGCGCGAACCGGCGTCGCCGCGCACTTGCGCGGCGATCCAGCGATTTTGGCCCATCACGTCGGCGTCGCGATGCGGATACGGGAAGAACAGGCCGCCGGTCGGGCAGCGGTCCCCCATCCACTCGGTGATCATCTCCGTGAAGAGTGCGCGAGTCATCGTCGCGTGCTCGGCCGGAAGGAACGCCGCCCCGGCTCCGCCGGCGAGCTTCGGATCGTAGAGGTGGCAGTGAGCGTCGAACGAACCCGGCGGCACGAACGATCGCAACTCGCGATCGAACAATTCCAGGTCGTGCTCCAAGACGCGGAGCCCGTAAGCGTCGTACAAGTTGATCGTGGCCATCGGCCCGGTGTCCTAGCCGACATTTCCCATTTGGCTTGAGCCTGGAACCGATCCCAGCTCGTAACGGTCGCCATTTTAACAACGCGCCCCCCCCCCGCGTCTAGCGCGGAATGAATTTTCATCGTTTTCTCAGTCCTGATTCCGATTCCTGGGTTCCCTCG
>CAMCTH010000271.1 GCA_945877965.1 Planctomicrobium piriforme
CAGAATGAAGAAGAACATCGTCCACAAGATCGGCAGGAACTTATCGCCGTCGTGATGATGGACCGCGCCGTGAATGTGGCCGACGCCGAATTGTTCTTGCTCTTGATGATGCGGTTCGTCTTGCGAGTGATCGTGCTCGTCGTGGCTGTCGATCGCCGGGCGAGCGATGCCGTCGCGCACGAACAGCAGCAGGGCTTCGAAGGCGTTCCAGAAGTAACCCTTCGGGGCCGTTCCTGAGGCGATCTTCGGGGCGAGCTTGGTGAAGATGGCGACGAGCAAGATCGCGATGATCGTTTCGATCACCATGAACTTCGAGATGCAGAAGCCCGACTCCGCGGCGTAGAAGCCCTTCAGCTTGCCGAGCGGTTGCGGAATGATGATCTTGCCGGCGAGTTCATGGTTGACTTCGGCAATCGAATGGCCGTGCTCTTTGGCTTCCTGCTTGAGGAAGTCGAGCGTCGGCGGCAGTTCGTCCAGGCTCTTGTACGTCGACGGCCACAGCACCTTCGGCACTTCGAAGTAGTAGCTGTCTTTGATATGCAGAATGGCGCTGGCCATAATTCGTTACGCTCCCGCCTGGCAGGTAGGATCGACGCGGCTCGGCGTCTCGGACTTCGACCCGGTAGACGGAGACGCCCCTGCCGAACCTGTCGGTGCGACGAGCAACGTCTTGACGATGAGGGCCGCGAGATAGAACACGACGATCCAGCCGAAGACGCCCGCCTGTGCGAGTTCGCCTCCGCGTTGTTGTAAGATCATGCCCGCCGCAAGGGGCAGGGCCATGCCGACGAGCGAACCGCCGAGCACGCCGAGTCCGCCGGGAGCCTTGAGCGAGAGCGACAAGATCAACGCGGCGTTCGCAGCGACGGTGCAAATGGCGAAGGCGACGAGGACGGCTTGCGTGTTGCCGACGCCCTCTTGAACCGAAGCGATCGCCAGAGCGGCGGCCAGCACGACGAGCAAGCAACCGTTCAACCAGGCGCAGCGCACCAGCAGCGACAGGTCGCTGACTTTCGCACTCAAGCGGCTGATGAGCCCGATCACGATAACGGTTCCGAGTCGGAGGAAGGCGGCTGTGTCTTCGTCTTCTTGTGTCTGATCTTCGCTGCGTCGCGTTGCTTTGCAGCCACGGCGATCATGGTGATCTGCCACATACCGATGGCGAGCCCGACGACCAATCCAATCAGCGCCCAATATTGAGTGCCGAGACGTTCGTCGAGTTTGCCGCCGCCCCAAATCGGCAGCACCATCATCAGGCCGACGCTGGTAATCCGCGACACCCATTGCATGGCGTCGGCTGTCGGATTGCGAGGCGGCGGCGATGACGAACTGGGCGACGGCTGAGACGGCGAGCGTTCCACGGCGTTCCACGCTCGAGATGAGATCACGCGCGATCTGGGCTAAGACTTCGTTTGTTGGTGACCCGATTCGGCAATGCTAGATTAGCGTTGCTGATAACGTGCCCCGAACCCGATGCGTGCTAGCACAGCCTGAAAAAGCCGAAAGAAAGTTCCGACCTTTGCGGGTAATTCATCCTCGTGAAGCGGGCCAATCTAATGGAGCGTTAAGGAGGTGTCAATTCGACATCGTGTTTTTTTTCACAAAGTTTTTCGTGCGGCCTAAGTCACTGCCGTATAAATGTTTGTCGCCAGGGCGACGAGGCAGAGGTCGCGACAAACCGAGCGCAGTTCCACACGCGCAGCACCTGCTCGATGTGTGTTGATGAGCTTGTTAATCTCGCGCGATTCCGCAAGCTAAACCGTTGCTGTAAAACAACATGAGTGATAGCAGTCGGAGGCATTAAGACCCACAATACAGAGGGTCAAAAGATTGCAATTTGTAACGAGTTTGATTAGACTCGTTGTTGCTGCATCAACTTTTCTGACGCCCTGTGGCACCACAGGGACCCGCCTTGCGGAAAAGTCGGTGCAGGCAGCTTGCTACTTCGGTGGGGATGCCGTGTGGCAAACTGCAGCAGTTCGAGGCGGTGCGGTTAGTGGATTGGTTGAACGTAGCCCGCTCTGACGTTCGCCGGTTCGGCTCGGTCGATGTGGAACATCGCTCGGGTGACCGTACAGCCCTTCTCGTCATGGACGACCAAAACTTTCCTCCGTACATCACGCTGCGCGCGTACCTCGGTGGGTGCGTGCTCGGATCCGCTTGCCGAAAGGGTCGCTTATGACGGCTGAAACGCTCAACGGTTACAGCACGAAGGTCCTCGCCGAGATGGCCAAGAACCGCGGCGTCCGCGGGTGGCACTCCATGCGGAAAGATCAACTCGTTAAGTCGCTGCTCAAGGTCGTGCGACAAAAGTCGAACGACGCCAAGGCCCGCACGGCCCGCAGCACTACCGCTTCGCCGACGCGCTCGCAAGCCGCCGTTCACACCACCACGACCGCTCCCGCCGCCAAGCCGGCTCCGAAGCCGGTCGCCGCCAAAGCGGCTCCCGTTGCCAAGCCGAAGGATCCCGAAGTCGAAAAGCGATTGGAGCATTTCCGCACATCGTCGGCCCTGAAGAAAGATCTGTCGTATCTCACGATGCAAATCACGGCCGCCAAGGCCAACGGTCGCGCCAAGCCGCGCGCCGTTAAAGATCGGCTCGTCGTCATGGTCCGCGATCCGTATTGGTTGCAGGCCTATTGGGAACTGACCCGCACGGGCGTTGAACGGGCGCAAGCCGCGCTCGGCCAAGAGTGGCATTCGGTTCGTCCCGTGTTGCGTTTGGTGGAAGTGACCGAAGGGGGGACGACGAGCGCCGTCGAAACTCCGGTGCGCGACATTGAAATTCACGGCGGCGTGAACAACTGGTACGTCGACGTCCAAGATCCGCCGAAGAGCTACCGCATCGACATCGGCTACCTGGCCTCGAGCGGTAAGTTGTTCGTGCTGGCCCGTAGCAACGTCGTCACGACGCCGAAGGCCGCCGCCAAAGATCACATGGACGAGAACTGGACCGACATCGCCGGCGACTTCGAGCGAATCTATTCGCAAAGCGGCGGACACGACGGCGACGGCAACGGCAGCGTTGAGTTGCAAGAAGTGTTCGAAGAACGACTCCGCCGGCCGATGGGCTCGTCGCTGATTTCGCGCTGCGGCCAAGGGGTCGAAGGAATTCTGAGTGGTCGCCGCGGTTTCCATTTCGAAATCGACGCCGAGATGATCGTCTTCGGCAAGACCGAACCCGATGCCCGCGTGACGTTGCAAGGCGAACCGGTCAAGCTTCGTCCCGACGGCACGTTTACCATGCGTTACGCTCTGCCGAACTCGCGGCAAGTGATTCCGGCCGTGGCTCACAGCGCCGGCGGACTCGAGCAACGGACGGTCGTGCTGGCCGTCGAACGAAACACGAAGGCGATGGAACCGCTGCTCCGCGACGGCGGCAACCCGGAGTAGGAGAAAGTATGAAGTCGGAAGTGCGAAGTATGAATCCATACTTCCGCCTTCAAACTTCATGCTTTGACTGCTTCTAAGACTTTCCTTGCCGATTTCGTCGGTCCCGGATACGATTCCCAGCGTCCTCTGCCATGTTCGTGCTGAGACGTCACTTTTCCGGGGAGCCGATAAGTAAGTCCGTTGGGTGCCTGAAGAACGCCCTGGGCCGCGTGTATAGCCGACGCCCGGACTTCACCGTCCGGAACCAGCGGACGGATCACACAACCCCGGGGCCGGTGTGCCCACCGTTTCTACGGTTAAACGGGCTCTCGAAAATCGCGTAGCCACGGCATTGCGGTGGAGGACTTTTTACATGACCGCATCGACGAATTCGCCGTCGATCGGTTCGGTCGTTGCGCCGCCGCTGAGCAAATCGCTCGCAGCTTCGCGCGATCGCTTGCTCGATCTGCTGCGCAGTTTCCAGCGGTGCGTCGTCGCCTACTCGGGCGGCGTCGATAGCGTCGTCGTCGCGAAAGCGGCGCACCTCGCACTCGGCGATCGGGCTTTGGCCGTCACCGGCGTCAGTTCCAGTCTCGCCTCGGGCGAGTTGGACGAAGCCCGCCGCGTCGCCGAGCTGATCGGCATCCGGCACGAAGCGGTCGAGACTCGCGAGTTCGCGGAGCCGGCTTATCTGCAGAACGCGCCGGACCGTTGTTACCACTGCAAGACGGAGCTCTACACGCGGCTCGATGAGTTAGTCGCACGCTATCCGGGCGCGACGATCGTCAACGGCGCGAACCTCGACGACCGCGGCGATTATCGTCCCGGCATGACGGCCGCGGCCGAGCATGCAGTCCGCAGTCCGCTGCTCGAATGCGAACTCACCAAGACCGACGTCCGCGCACTGGCCGCCCATTGGAACTTGCCGGTCTGGGACAAGCCGGCGAGCCCGTGCCTGAGTAGTCGCATCGCGTACGGCGAAGCGGTGACGCCCGAGCGAACGGCGATGATCGACGCGGCCGAGCAGTACTTGCGTTCGAAGGGTCTGCGCGAGTTACGCGTTCGTTATCACAAAGGGGATCTCGCTCGCCTCGAAGTCCCCGGCGACGCGATCGCGAAACTCGCCGAACCCGAGCTGCGCCGCGAACTCGTCGAGCAGTTCCGCAAGCTCGGCTTCAAGTTCATCACGCTCGATCTCGAAGGCTTCCGCAGCGGCAGCCTCAATCAAATCATCGGCATCGAAACGCTTACCTCGCTGAAAAAGTCGACGCCATGAAGTTCTTGATTGCGATTGCAGCGCTCCTGTTTTCTCTTTCGTCGGCGAGCGCCGAAGACGTGCTGTTCCTGGGCAATAGCTTTACGTCGGGCAATAATCTGGCAAGCATGGTTGCGGCCATCGCCGAGTCGAAGGGCAAAAGCGTCGCCGCGATTGCGGTGACGAAGGGAGGCCAGGATTTTGCCTATCACTTGAAGCATTCGCTCGCCAAGCCCGAGGCGACCGCGAAATCTTGGGACTTCGTCGTGCTGCAAGATCACAGCCTCGGCGCGACGCACGCCCGCAAGTTCGATGACTTCCTGAAGAACGGCGAGCAACTCGTCGACCGCGTCGCGGAGAAATCGCCGTCGGCCCAGTTCGTGCTCTACGAAACGTGGTCGTACGCCGCCGACCACAAGGATCTGAAGGAGCAGCAGGAGGGCCCCGCGAAATTCAAGAGTCCGGAGCAAATGTTCGGCGAGATCCAAAAAAACTACGCGACGTTGCAGGCGCAACTCCGGGCGAAGGATTCGAAACGGACCGTTCTGGTCGCCCCGGTCGGCGCGGCCTTCGCACGTTGCGTCCGCGAGCATCCGGAGATCGAACTCTACTCCAAGGACCGCAAGCACCCGTCGATCGCCGGCACGTATCTCGCCGCCTTAGTAATTTACGCGACGATCTTCAACGACAGCCCTCTCGACGCCGCCCCCGGCCGCAAGGTTGATCCCAAGCAGGTCAATATCTTGCAACAAGTTGCGGACGAAACTGTGAAGGCCGCTCGCTCCAAATAGCGGATGCTATTTCGTTCATCGCCCCCTCGGGGCGAAATAATTCAGCCCCAGGGCAACGCCCTAGGTACGCCGCCATCCGTGGTGAATCGAATTTCAGAGAGACTTACGGATCGTACCCCAAGTTCGGCGAGAGCCAGCGTTCGACTTCTTGTTGCGGCATTCCCTTTCGCTTGGCGTAGCTCTCCGTTTGATCGCGAGTGATTCGGTCGACGGCGAAGTAGCGAGCTTCCGGGTGCGCGAAGTACAGGCCGCAGACGCTCGCGGCCGGGTGCATCGCGAACGTCTCCGTCAGCGTCACGCCGGTCGCCTGTTCGGCCCCCAGTAAGTCGAACAGGGCTCGTTTCTCGGTGTGGTCGGGCTGCGCCGGATAGCCCGGGGCGGGGCGGATGCCGCGGTACTCTTCGGCGATGAGTTGCTCGTGCGTCAGCTTCTCTTCGCGACCGTAGCCCCAATCGCGACGGGCTTTCGCGTGGAGGTGTTCTGCGAAGGCCTCGGCCAATCGGTCGGCCAGCGCTTTGGTCATGATCGAGTTGTAATCGTCGTGATCGGCTTCGAACTGCTTGACGAGCGCATCGCAACCGTCGCCGGCGGTCACGGTGAAGGCCCCGATGTAATCCTTACGGCCGCTGTCGAGCGGTGCGATGTAATCGGCCAGCGCGGTGAAGTGCGTTTGGCCCTTTCGTTCCCACTGCTGCCGCAACGTGTAGAAGCGGCATAGTTCGGTCGTGCGGCCTTCATCGGCAAAGACGATTACGTCGTCGCCGTCGCTCGCTGCGGGCCAGAATCCGTACACTCCGCGGGCCTTGAGCAAACGCTTGAGCACGATCTTGTCCAACAGCTTGCGGGCATCGTCGTAGAGTTTCTTCGCCGTCGGGCCGACGTCGGCATCGTCGAAAATCTTGGGGAACTTCCCCTTCAATTCCCAGGTCATGAAGAACGGCGACCAGTCAATGAGCGGCACGAGTTCGTCGAGCGGCAGGTCGCGGATTTCGCGGCGACCGAGGAACGACGGCGTATCGATCCGCACCGTCGACCAGTCGGTCGGAAACTTCTTCGAGCGGGCTTCGTTGTACGAGACAAGCTTCGTCTCTTGGCGATCTTTGTACGCCCGGGCCATCTCGATTTGTGCAGCCCGATTGGCGGCGTCGAAGTC
>CAMCTH010000272.1 GCA_945877965.1 Planctomicrobium piriforme
ATTATGTTTGACCGGTGACTGCCGGGCGCGTATAACACTGTGAACGATTTGAACGAATTTAAGAAAGTTAGGTTCAGTGGCGATCAAGAAGCGACGGCTCAGATTGCTGAATCTTCCAACTCCCCAACCTCCGCCCCTAGCGGCCTCAAAACGGCGAGCAGGGTCCCCAAATCGCTGCGTGCTCAAAACTCATCCGGTTCCAGTCTCTCAAGTTGAAAAAGGAGTTCGTCATGTCTTGTGCTTTGAAATGTTCCGTCTCATTAAGCGTTGCAGTCCTGCTGTTGGCCTCATCTTCGGTTGCCGAGGCAGGCAAGAAATGTGCGCGTACCACTATCACCACCGTTGCCTTTAAGAAAGAAGTCAAAATGGACATCGTCGACACAGCTGTAAATGCGGGCTCATTCAAGACGCTCGCCGCCGCCCTGCAGGCTGCGGGACTCGTGGATACCTTGAAGGGCAAGGGGCCGTTCACCGTCTTCGCGCCTACGGATGAAGCCTTCGCCAAGCTTCCTGCAGGCACCGTTGAGACCTTGCTCAAGCCGGAGAACAAAGCCAAGTTGACTGCGATCCTGACCTACCACGTTGTTTCCGGCACCGTTAAAGCCGCTGATGTCGTGAAGCTGACATCCGCTAAGACCGTGCAGGGTAAAACCGTGGCTATCGATGCGACGGATGGCGTGAAGATTAACAACGCCAAGGTTGTCAAAGCGGACATCGAAACATCTAACGGCGTGATCCACGTCATCGACACCGTGTTGCTGCCCAAGGAATAGATCCGGATTATGGTCATGGCCGGCGCGTCAGCGCCGGCCATGACCTTTTCTTTTGCCCGTCAGAGCGGTCAATAAGGACATCGGGGGGCAAGGCGGTGATTTCTGCAGCGATTTGAAAACGAAGAGGGCGAGCTGACCTCAGCTAATCTGTAAAACTTCGTAGGTCAAAAGCCGCAAATTTCACGTGTTCCTGATACGCCGTTCAATTGCCTAACACGTTTGGCCATGGTCAGTGGACGAGCTCACGTGGAAGCGTTGTCTACGTCCTTGGCAACGGTTGGCAAAGCCACTCGCGGCGGCATAGGTCGGGCTACCGAAATCGGAGATGCCGGCACCGCCGATTTGTTCACCGAATTGTCGCGGGGGATCGACAAGAAGCTCTGGTTTGTGGAATCACATCTGCGAGGGGACCAGTGAACCAGCGAATTCGGAAGGCGACGTCTCGCAGACGGCTGATTCCCGTATTTGTCGCATGAGGATAGCAATCAGTTTCGGATTATCTAGTCGAGCTTGAACTTCAAGTTCCCCTTTATTTCTTTAATTAGGAGCCTGCAATGTCTGCCGAACAAACTACCAACTGGCCGGACCTCGCGATCGCCCTGTACGAGCGACTGACCGGCAAGAACGCACAGATTGTCTATGAGTTTGAAGACATGCACATCAAGGTGCCGAGCGGGACTGGTGCAAAAGCCGAGCACGCCGAGTGGGTGCTGAGCGGGAAGATGAAGATCAGTACCTCGGATCAGGGCCGACTCCCAAACTGATTTTGGTCGGCCGTCTAGACGGTGAGATAGATGGTCGGCCGGTGAGTCTTGTCGCCGAGAACCGCGATGTTGTATTTGCCGCTGACAACCTTAGGACTTTGCTGACATTGAGGCGAACGTGGAGGGGCCTCCTACTTCTCCGCAGCGTGTTTGAGCGAGTCGGCATTCGCGTGCTGGTCCGGTCACGCTGGTTTGGTTTGACGGAAGTGTTCCCCAGTCCTAACTATCTAATCAGCGTTTTGCTACCGCGCGGATAAACGATGACAAGTCCCGGAGGCTCGGAGTTGCGTAGCAGCCGTTCGGTATTTGTGACCGGAGCCAGTGGCTATGTCGGCGGACGGCTTGTACCCGCACTGTTGGCCAGCGGTTATTCCGTTCGTTGCCTGGCACGTGAGCCCCGCAAACTCAGCGAGCGGCCATGGCGTTCGAATCCTAATGTCAGCGTCGTCGCAGGCGACATGTCGAACCAGGAACAACTTGCGGGCCAACTTCGTGGCTGCAGCGCCGCCTTCTACCTCGTCCATTCCATGGAGGCATGCGGGGGAGCCTACGCCGAGCGTGACCGCCGGCTGGCAGCGAATTTTGCGGAAGCGGCAGTCAGAGCCGGCATCGAAAGGATCATTTATCTCGGCGGACTTGGCGAATTGGGAGACGGGCTCAGCCGGCACCTTCGCTCACGCCGGGAGGTGGAGGAACAACTGGCTTCGACCGGATTACCAGTAACCACTTTCCGAGCCGCGATGATTATTGGCTCCGGTTCCGTTTCGTTCGAGATCCTGCGTTACCTTGTCGAGCGACTACCGGTGATGGTCACGCCGGCCTGGGTCAAGACGGAATCCCAGCCTGTCGCGATCGCCGATGTTTTGTACTGGCTGTTGCGCTGCCTGAGCGTGCCCGAGACGACCGGCCAAACGCTTGAAATCGGCGGGCCCGACGTGCTGCCGTACCGGGAGTTGATGCGGATCATGGCCGAAGAACTGCATTTGCCAAAACGGCTGATCATCCCCTTACCCGTCCTCACGCCAAAGCTCAGCTCCTTGTGGATCAGTCTGGTCACGCCGGTATCTTACCGCATCGCACGTCCGCTCGGTGAGGGGCTGCGGAACCGAGTCGTCGTGACTAACGACGCAGCGCAGCGACTTATGCCTCACCAGCCTCTATCGGTGCGGGAGGCGATCCGCCAAGCGCTCCAACAGGTCGAAGCGAACGAGGTGGAAACACGTTGGTCGGCGGCCGGTCTGATCCCCGGCGACCCGCAGTGGGCCGGCGGAACTCTATTCACGGACCAACGGACCGTACTGATCCAAGCCGATCCGCAATCGGTTTTCGCCGCCGTCTGTCGAATCGGCGGTGGTCATGGCTGGTACGCGGGGGATATTCTCTGGCGTATCCGCGGCTGGATGGACAAGCTGGTCGGAGGGCCGGGGCTTCGCCGGGGGAGACGAAACGCCGATCAAGTGGAATTCGGTGAAGCGCTCGACTTCTGGCGCGTAGTCGGCATCGACCGCGACCGTTCGCTGTCACTTCTGGCCGAAATGAAGTTGCCAGGCATAGCCATGCTCAACTTTGAACTCAAATCGGAAGAGGACCAACGACGAACAACTCTCACGATGACCGCGCGGTTTCGACCGAAGGGACTACTCGGCATCTTGTACTGGTACGCGGTGCTGCCGCTGCACCACTTTGTGTTTGGCGGCATGCTGAGAGGTATTCGTAGGGTCGCTGAGTCGAGTAGTCGCGGGCACGGGACCAGCAGCTCCGATTCCTTTCCACGCGCTGCCGGTGCGTCAGGATACGGCCGCGCGCGCCTGTGGCTGGGCATCTCTGCGGTCGGCACGCTCGTGACGCTGGCGACTTTGGGTCTGTTTCTCGATCTACCGGACCGCATTCAACAAAACATCGACTCGACGACATGGGGACAAGCCCGTGGGCTATTGTGGTTTGTGCTTAGCTATGCGGCGATTCAGTTGCCGTTCGACCTGCTCGGGGGATATCTGCTGCCCAAGCGTTTCGGCCGGTCTCACCAGCAATTTTTACGCTATCTTCTCAGCCTCGCACGGGGCGTGACCGTGCACGCAGCACTGCTGTTTCTCGCCGCGATGGCAATCCTGGTGGCCGGACGCTGGGGAGGGATTGCCGGAACCGTGGTGGCCGGCTTCTTAATCAGTCTCTTTCTTCTCTGTGGTCGTTTGGCGTTGGCGAAGCTCATGGCCCCACTCCAGTTGACACCGATCGAGCACACGTCCGTTCAGACGTGCGATGCCCAACCGATCGTGGTAGCCCAAAGTTTCGACGAAGGATTCACCGGGGCCGTCGTGGGGTTGTGGCGGCCACGCCTGCAAATCGTGCCACAAAGATGGCGCGAGGTACTGGGCGCCGATGGATTCGAGGTCGTGATGCGTCGACGGTCACGGGCGGTGAAGACCGGCAGTTGGCGACGCGGACGGGCGGTGGCTATTTTGTTCACGCTGACGGGCCTCGCGATTGCAGCCTGGCTCGTCGGATCGGCAGGTTTGGGTTCGGCCGGTGGCACGATCGAGTTCAGTCTGTGGTTCACCTTGTGGTCGTTCATTGGGCTTCTGACGCTGCCGACGCTGAGCCGCCGTGGTGTCATTGAAATTGATGAAGGCGCTCAAATCGAGGGAGAATCGCCCGAGACGCTGCGGACCACGACCCGTCTTCTCGACGGCCTACAGGACGGAGAACCGATCAGGCCTGCGCTCATCGAGACCATTTTTCATCCCATCCCGAGCCTGCAGAACCGCCTGGAGGGACCGCGATTGAAGGGCCGCATCGGCTTTTGGGACGCTGCTCGTAGCTCCGTATATTTGAGTCTCGCCGGTTTGGGACTCTTGGGCCGTGCCGTCCATTGCAACTGTGGAAGGCCTTCGCTGTGGGTGTTTCTGCCTACCGACTAAAGTAACTTTGGGAACTCAAGAATGCGTTTCTCACAACCAGAGATTGACGCGGCCCGCCGTTTGAGGGAATTGGGACTCAATTGGTCCCCTGAGCCCGGCCAGTTCGTTTTTGACGAAGCGGGAGTGATCGAGCAGCCTTCGCCGTTTCAAGAGCGGGTCTATTTCATCCTTGACTTGAAGCACTTTTTACGCCGTACAGGCTCCGTGGACCGCTTGAAGAGCGCCCTGTTCTGGCTTCCCACTTGGCACGACGCACGAGAACTCTTACGGTCGCAGGGCAGAGATATAACCGAAAGTCGTGGACGGGATGAGTTGAAAGGGGCGGCGTACTTGGGTTGAAATGGTTTTACTTAGGACCCTTTTTTCCCCGGAGTACGCCACCATGAACGAGGTTAACGGATCGACGATTGCGTTGCCAGAGTCGGAGTCGCAGGACGTGTTGACCGGCATTTTGCGTCGCGGAGCGCGGAAGCTGTTGGCGGATGCGATCGAGACGGAAGTCACGGAGTGGATCGACGCGCATGCGACGGTGCGTGACGCGGCCGGTCGTCGGCAGGTGGTCCGCAACGGCCACTTGCCCGCCCGAAGCATCACGACGGGCTTGGGACCGGTCGAGGTCCGCCAGCCGCGCGTGCATGATCGCCGCCCAGGCGCGGACGTCGAGCGGTTCAGCTCGAAGATTCTGCCGCCGTACTTGCGGAAGGCCAAGAGCGTGGAAGAGTTGATTCCTTGGCTCTACCTCAAAGGAATCAGCACGGGTGACTTCCAAGAGGCCCTAACGGCGCTGGTCGGTCCGGACTGTCCGGGGCTGTCGGCCACGACCGTCACCCGCCTGAAAAGCGTCTGGGAAGCGGAATACGAAGCCTGGAACAAGCGCGACCTCGTCGGGAAGCAGTACGTCTACGTCTGGGCCGACGGCGTCCACTTCAACGTGCGTTTGGAAGACGATCGCACGTGCATCCTGGTCCTGATGGGAGCTACGGCCGAAGGGACGAAAGAGTTGATCGCCGTGGTCGACGGCTATCGCGAAAGCGAGCAATCTTGGACCACGCTGTTGTTGGACGTGAAGGCGCGCGGGCTCTCGATCGAGCCGAAGTTGGCCGTCGGCGACGGCGCGTTGGGCTTTTGGAAAGCGCTCGCCAAGGCCTTTCCCACGACCCGCGAACAACGCTGCACCGTACATAAAACGGCCAACGTACTCGACAAGCTGCCGAAGCGCCTACAGCCGCAGGCCAAGGCCAAGCTCAACGACATCTGGCAGGCCGACACGCGAGCGCATGCCGGAGAGGCTTTCGACTTGTTCCTTGCGACCTATGAGGCCAAGTACCCCCAGGCCGCCGAATGCCTGCGGAAGGATCGCGACGTGCTGCTCGCCTACTACGACTTCCCGGCCGAACACTGGATTCATCTCCGCACGACCAATCCCATCGAGAGCACCTTCGCCACCGTCCGCTTGCGGCATCGTCGCACGAAGGGCAACGGCTCACGACCTGCCTGCCTCACGATGGTCTTCAAGCTGATGGAATCCGCCGCCAAGCATTGGCGGCTCCTTAACGGAACAAAACTAATACCCGACGTCATCGCCGGAGTCGTCTTCAACGACGGTCTCAAAGCTCAAGTCGCCGCCGCCTGAAAACTTTCTCCATCCACAACTATTGACCATATCTCTATGACCTGGGTATTCGAGGTCTATCGAGCGCTCACCAACAAGAAGGGAAAGATTCGGGCCGACTTGCAAGCCTACGAAGTCGTCGATCACGTCATCTTCGTCTACCGGATCGTGCTGCATCCCGAGTTGGTTTTCTGTCGCCAAGCCATTCTGGACTCCGTGGTCACGCTGTTGGGCGAGCAATCGCTGGCGGTGATGTGGAAAGACACCGGCAATTTCACCGAAGCAGAATTGGCGGAACTCGGCTTCTGCAAGATCGCCGGTGAGGAGTTGATCTTCCGGCATTCGTCGTTCAAGACGCCGTTTTACGAAGCACATCCCCGAGGTCTTGAAGTGGATTTCGACGCCATGCCGGAACACGCGGCTTGGGTCGAAGGGCAGTGGGCCAAGCAGGACAAGTGAGAGCCGTCCACGCACGGAGAGCTTTAGGCGCAGT
>CAMCTH010000273.1 GCA_945877965.1 Planctomicrobium piriforme
GATCGAAAACTGATGAAAATGTTTGTGACATGGCAGAGCTTGTTGCGAAAAAGGACTGCTCGCCAGCAACTACCAGAGAGTTGTGACTGGTACCGGTGGCGAGGTTCGTTGATGATGAGTTGACTGGTCCATGGTTGTAGTTGACTGTCGAAATCTACGACTACCGAGAAACTAAAAGCACTTGGTATGGGCTTTAACCTACGACCCGCATCACCTCTGCAGCTTTTTTCAGATCACGCTCCGCATAAATCTCGGTAACTCCACACGAAGCATGGCCCAATGTAACCTGGGCCGCTTCCAGTCCGAAACGATGGCGTATTTCCGTTCCTGCGGAGTGACGCAGTCGATTGGGGGACCAGCGAGCGAAAATCCGCTGGTCGGCGGACACACCCGGGGTGTTTTCATGAGCTCGCCGATCGGCGTCGTCGCAAGCCCGATGAATGGCTCGACGATAAGCGTCCTCGGTATAACGCAGCCCAGCCGTTCGTTTTGGCCGTTTCTTGGGAGTGCGTGCAGCCTGACTGGGCGTCATCGGACTAACACGGCGAGCACGGCGTTCTTCGTTCCTGCTTGCCTCTGCGTCCATCGGACAGAAGCAGTACCGCTCCGGTGCCCGATTAAGATAAGGCTCAATAATTGCCTGTGCCCGAGGCCCGATGAAGATGACCCGCCTACGGCCATGGTGCTCCGTCTTGTGTGACTCCGGTCGATAGGCCCATACGTCGCCAGTACGGTCGAGATCGCAAGGGCGGAGCATGCACACCTCGTCCGGACGGCAGCCGGTCAATCGCTGGATCCGGGCCATGTCGGCCACGATCGGTCGCAGATACTGCAACGTGATCTGAAAGACGTCGTCGCTCACCGGTTTGATGGGGGCCGTCTCCCGGGCGGCCGATCGACCGCGCCGTAGTCCCGACAAGGTAGCCAATGCTTGATGGACGGCGGCCGGAATCAATTCCTGCGAGACGGCCCACTTAAATATGCGACGCACATGGCCGATGCAGGCGTTGACGTAAGTGCGGCACATGTCGGCCTCGATCATGCCGTTGCGGATCGCGGCCAACGCCAGGGGGCCGAAGTCGCGGGCTAGTGTTTGGCCGTAGCTTTTGCACACGAATCGCAGGGCGACCTTGATGCCGTCGATCGTGCCGGTCGGTTGACCGTTCTTGACGTAGTAGCCGTTGGCGTACTTGAGATACCGCCAGGCGATCTCGTTGATCGTCAAGTCAGCCTGGGCCGTCGAGCCGGAAAGCGTACGGCCGTTTGCCATCCACTCGGCTACGACTCGATCGTATTCGAGTCGGCTGGCTTGGGTGCCGTAGAGCCCCAGGTAGAGGTCACGACCTTCAACTGTGATGAAGGCTTGTCCGGAGGCTTTGTGCTTCCGATATTTGGGCAGGCGGTTGCCTGTGAGACGCGGCATGACGGCGATCCTTTTTCGAGGCTAAACCGGTATGTACCGGTTTCCCGTCGAGAAAAAGGGTCGCACTGCCGACGCTCGGCAGGTCTCTAAAATCAAGACCCAGAAGAACTTACAAAAGTGGGCGATACAGGACTCGAACCTGTGACCCCTAGCTTGTCGAGCTAGTGCTCTAACCAACTGAGCTAATCGCCCTCAACATGACGCAGGCCCAACGCAAACCCAGCCTGCCGGCGGCGGTTGGTTGCCGCGGCCGTGAATGTTTGAGTCTGACGCACGATTTGCCGTCCGTCAAGGGGCCGGTCCGGCGGCCGAACGGTCGTGCCGGCGTGCTTGTTTCGTCTCGGCCCCGTCGTTCGCATCTGCTTGCGGTACTCCGTTCAGCGGGGATTTTTCCCGCACCCTTCTGGGAACAATCCGATCATGCGTACGTTGCCGATTCTGCCGACGCTGTTGCTGACCGCGATCGGAAGTACGGCGGGGCTTGGGCAGACGGCGACGACCGTCCAACTGCCGACTTTCGGCGTGTCGATTGCGGCCGACGGCGTCGTGCAGATGCAAACGATCGCCGATCCGACGGGAGCGCTCCGCGCGCAACGCGTGCAGGCCGCGCAACAGAATTTGCCGCGCGATGTACAAGCTCGCTCGCCGCTTCGCAAAATCTCGCTCGTTCGCTTGGAGCAAGCTTTGCAACGTCGTCGCGAAGCGGGACAAGCGCCCGACGAAACGATGCGGCACCTGGCCGGCTTGCAGTACGTTCGCTTCGCGTTTCTCTATCCGGACTCGCACGACATCGTCTTAGCGGGCGAAGCGGAAGCATGGGTCGACGACGGTCTGGGGCGGAGCATCGGCGTGTCGACCGGTCGGCCCGTCGTTCGGCTCGACGATCTCGCGACGGCGTTGCGCGCGTTTGCGTCGGACGACGGCGCGAAGGCGAGCTTCATCGGTTGCACGATCGATCCGACGGCCGAAGGCCTGGCGCGAATACAAACGCTGCGCGCCGAAATGCCGCGGTCGATTCCCGACGCCGCGCGACAAACGTTCGCCGCCGAGTTGGACCGCCGCACGCGCGACAGTTTGGGGCGGGCGACGGTTCGCGTCTTCGGCATCGCGCCGGAGTCGCATGCCGCGGCGGTGCTCGTCGAGGCCGACTATCGGATGAAACGGATTGCGATCGGCATCGAGCCGAGCCCGGTCCCATTGGCGAATTACGTCGAGCGCGCGACCGGGGCGGGGAGCGGTCTGGTTCGCTATTGGTTCGTCCCCGACTATCAACGTTTGCAAACCGACGCCGCGCGGCAATCGCTCGAAGTGCTCGGCCGCGGCGTTCGCTTGCAGACCGAGCAGTGGACGATCGCCGCCGACGGGTCGATCCAAGCCCCGCCGACCGGCGCGACGTCGGCGAAGGTCGATCCGGCGGCCCATGGATTCTGCGACGACTTCACGAAGCGCTACGATGACATCGCCGCGCGGAGTCCCGCGTTTGCCGAACTGCGGACCGTCGTCGACCTGCTAGTGACCGCGGCCTTCATGCGGCGGCACGATTGGTTCGCGCAAGCCCGTTGGAGGCCGACGCTGCTGATCGATCCGCAAGTCGCCCCGGCGGGGCACGCACCGACGTCGGCCGAGGCCGCGGTGAACACCGTGTGGAAGGGGCGACGCCTGATCTCGGCCGCCGGCGGCGGCGTGTCGATTCAAGTCGACCAGGCGCTGCGACCGGAGAATCTCGGCGAAGCGAAAGCGACGCACTTCATCGAAAAGCGCAAATCGGCTTCGCAGTTGCCCGCCGACGAGCGTTGGTGGTGGGATTGATGGTGAGCGACTGAGAGCCGGGAGGGCGAGGCTCCTGCCGAGCCGCAACCCACCGCGACCACCGGTCGCGGCTTTGTGAACAAAGACGGCTCGGCGGGAGCCTCGCCCTCCCGGATTCCTGCATTTCCGCACGCTCGGTTCGGCCTTGCCCGACTGCGGCGAACTCCCGTATTCTTAGCGTGTCTGTAAATCGTCGACGGAGTTGGGTTTGCGTCCTTGGTATCGACGCGCCTTCGTCGCCGAATCGTTCGCCCCTCGCTTAGGTCCCCATGCTTCAGGTCAAACTCCCCGACGGTAGTTCCAAGGAATTCAATCAACCGGTTCGCGTGCTCGATGTGGCCGAATCGATCGGCCCGCGCCTCGCCAAGGCGACGCTGGCCGCCCAAGTCGACGGGAAGATCGTCGGCGTCGATACCGCGCTCCCCGAAACCGGCAGCGTCGAACTGCGACTGCTTACTAAGAAAGATCCCGAGGCGCTGGCCGTCATGCGGCATTCGTGCGCCCATATTATGGCCCGCGCGGTGATGCGACTGTACGACGGCGTGCAACTCGCGTTCGGCCCGACCACCGGCGAAGGTTTTTACTACGACTTCGCGATGCCTCACAAGCTGAGCGAAGAGGACTTCCCGAAGATCGAGGCCGAGATGGCTAAGATCATCAAGCAGGACGAAGCGTTTGAACGGTTGGTCGAGCCGCGCGACAAGGCCCTGGCCGTCGTCAAAGACATTCAGCAAGAGTTCAAGATCGAGCATATCGAGACCGGCCTCGGCGATCACCCGACCGTCTCGTTCTATCGCCAAGGCGAATTCTTGGACCTCTGCCGCGGCCCGCACATTCCGAGCGCCGGCGCAGTCGGCGCGTTCAAGCTCACCAGCGTCGCCGGTGCCTATTGGAAAGGCGATGCCTCGCGTCAGCAACTCCAGCGGCTCTACGGCACCGCGTGGTTCAGCAAGGAAGATCTCGACGCGTACTTGGAGCGGATCGAAGAAGCAAAGCGCCGCGACCATCGCGTCCTCGGCAAGCAGCTCGATCTGTTCAGCATCAATCCGCTCGTCGGCAGCGGCTTGATCTTGTGGCATCCGCGCGGGGCGACCGTCCGCGGCGAGCTCGAAACCTTCGTCAAGCACGAGTTGCAAAAGCGCGGCTACGATCCGGTCTACACGCCGAACATCGGTAAGGTCGATCTCTATAAGATCAGCGGACATTATCCCTACTACGCCGACGCGCAGTTCCCGACGATCAAGATGAAGGATCATCCGAACTCGATCGCCGATGCGAAGGCCGGCAAGAAGGCGGAGGAAGACGAATATCTTCTCAAGCCGATGAATTGCCCGCACCACATCATGATTTACAAGAGTCGGCCCCGGAGCTATCGCGATCTGCCCGTACGGCTCGCGGAGTTCGGCACCGTCTATCGCTTCGAACAGTCGGGCGAGCTGAATGGCATGACTCGCGTCCGCGGCTTCTGCCAAGACGATGCGCACTTGTTCTGCACCGAAGATCAAGTGGCGGACGAGTTCCGCGGCTGCTTGGAGATGACCCAGTTCGTGCTCGAAACCTTGGGGCTCAAAGACTATCGCGTCCGGCTCAGCTTCCGCGACAAAGCGAGCGACAAGTATGTCGGCTCGCCCGAGGTTTGGGATCGCGCCGAGCGCGAACTCGAAGCGGTTTGCCGGACCATGACCTTGCCGCAACTCAGCATCGCGTACGGCGAGGCGGCGTTCTATGGTCCGAAGGCCGACTTCATCATCAACGATTGCCTGGGGCGCGAGTGGCAATTGGGCACCGTCCAGCTCGACTACAACTTGCCGAGCGAGCAACGCTTCGGGCTCGAATACACCGGGGCCGACAATCACCCGCATCGTCCGGTAATGATCCACCGCGCGCCGCTCGGTTCGATGGAGCGGTTCATCGGCGTGCTGATCGAGCACTTCGCCGGGGCGTTTCCACTCTGGTTGGCTCCGGAGCAGGTCCGGATTCTGACCGTCAGCGAGAAGTTCAACGACTACGCCAAGCAGGTCGAAAAGCAGCTCCGCGAGGTCGGTCTCCGGGCCACGGCCGACTATCGGGCCGAAAAGATCGGGGCGAAGGTCCGCGACGCCCAATTGCGGCTAGTTCCGTACATGTTCGTGATCGGCGGCCGCGAAATGGAGGAAGGGACCGTGGCGGTTCGCGACCGGATCGACGGCGACGTAGGTGCTTTGCCGGTCGCCCAGGCGATCGCCAAGCTCCGGGAAGAGATCGACACCAAGAAGATCCGCCAGGTGGCCAAATCGTTCAAGCCGGCTGCCGGGGCGGCCGCCGAGGCGAACGAGTATTAAACCGCCGTGGTTTCGCCGACAATTGGGGTTTCGCCGACAATCGGGCCGGGAATCGGTTAAGATGGCCGACTTCCCCGACCCGACGACCGACGGTCGGGGCGGCCTGACGCTTGCCGAATCCGCGGGTTTTCGACCGATCCAGGTTGACAGACCCCGTTTTCGCGACCGATATTTTTGCTAGAGAGATTGTTCGCGCGAGCCTCCTGCGAGGGGCGTGCGCGTCTTGACCCGTTTCTGAATTTGTTTGGAGGTACTAACGATCGAAAAGTCGCAGCGCATTAATGAACAAATCCGCATCACGCCCGTCCGGGTCATTGGTGCCGATGGAACCCAACATGGAGTCATACCGACCGACCAAGCGATCGCCATGGCCCGCGAAGCGGAGTTGGACCTCGTCGAGGTAGCCCCCACCGAGCGGCCGCCCGTTTGTCGCATCATGGACTTCGGCAAGTTCAAGTACCAACAGAACAAGCGACAACACAAGAATCACACCCACCAAACGAAGATCAAAGAAATTCGTTTGCGTCCGAAGACCGACTCGCACGACTTGCTGACCAAGGTCACGCATGCGCGCGAGTTCCTGGCCGATAAAGACAAGGTCACCATCTCCGTCGTCTTCCGCGGTCGCGAA
This sequence comes from Planctomicrobium piriforme, assembly GCA_945877965.1. GTDB lineage: Bacteria > Planctomycetota > Planctomycetia > Pirellulales > PNKZ01 > CAMCTH01. The sequence goes on from CAMCTH010000273.1 coordinate 6,185, forward strand.
GCCGCGCACATGGACGAAGGACGCAAGGTCATGCTGAAGATGATCGAAGCGCTGACCGACGTCAGCAAAGTCGAATCGGGCCCGAGTACGATGGGCAAGCGCATCTTCTGCACGCTGACGCCCAAATGAGCGCGGAACGCGGAGCGCGGAACGCGGAGCGACGGAAAGAGAACGTCGCTCCGTTCAATGCTCCGAGTAGTATTGGGGTTAAGCACGCGCGGCAAGCACGCTTGCGGTTTCGCGGCGCGATCACTCTTCTGATCTGCGTCATCTGCGAAATCTGCGGACGCTTCTGCTTCGTGACCGCAGCAGAACCGCCGAAACCACTCGCGTGCGATCTGCTCGTCGTCGGCGGCGGTGA
>CAMCTH010000274.1 GCA_945877965.1 Planctomicrobium piriforme
CGGATCAACGAGGTTTACAGTCTGGCGGCCGAAGATTGGCGCGAGGAACAGCCGCTGACGTTCGCCGGACAGCGGGCCGGCATCTTGACGCAGCCGAGTTGGCTGATCGCCCATAGCACGAACGACGCCAACGATGCGATCCACCGCGGCAAATGGATTCGCGAACGTTTGCTGGGCGGCGCGATTCCCGATGTGCCGATCACCGTACAGGCGCAACTTCCCGACGAACCGACGGCGACGCTCCGCGAACGGATGCGCGTCACGCGCGAGGAATTCTGTTGGCAATGCCACAAGCGGATGGACCCGCTGGGTCTGGCGTTCGAGCAGTTCGACCATTGGGGTCGTTATCGTACCGAAGAACTCGACAAGCCGGTCGACGCGCAGGGTGCGATCCTCGACAGCCCCGATCCGAAGCTCAACGGTCCGGTCAAAAACAGTCTGGAACTCGTGCGCCGCTTGGCCGAGTCGGAGTATGTGGAGCAGGTGTTTGTGCGGCACGCGTTCCGGTTTTGGATGGGACGCAACGAAACGCCGCAGGACGCTCCGACGCTGCAGGCTGCGTGGCGGGCCTATCACGACAACGACGGCAGCTTCAACGCGATGCTCACCTCGCTGCTGACGTCGGACTCGTTTCTGTATCGACGAAAGTAGTCGCAGCCGATTTCTCGTTTCGCCCCTCGCTCTTCTGTCCCCAATCGAGTCTTGCTATGTCGGTAACCCGTCGCACTCTGTTGCAAGGTCTTACGCTCGGTGCAGGTAGCGTCTTACTCGCTCCGATCTTACGGGAGTTGGAAGCGCACGCTGCGGGCGTGAAGTCGATGCCAAAGCGGTTCGTCTTCATGTTGCAAAGCCAAGGCTTGCAGCCGCGGGCCGTCATGCCGACGGAAATCAAAGCGGAAATGCGAGGGGAACAGCGGACCGGGGTCGACCAGATCGTGACCCGTCCGCTTGCCGAGTTGACGCTCCCTTACGACATCGAACCGCTGAACGCGCTGAAGGAGCGGCTGACGATCGTTCACGGGCTGAACGGCCATCACGTCTTTCCCTATCATGGCGGGCCGTTCGGCGCGCTCGGCGGATTCATCAAGGGGCGCACGCCGGTCGGCCGAACGATCGATGCGGCGTTGGCCGAGGCGCATCCGTCGGTCTTCCCGCTGCTTGGACTCGGGATCGGGACGTACGCCAATAGCGTCTACAGTTGCAGTGCTTGGGGCGAGAATCGTGCGGCTCCCCTGCTCTGTCATCCGGAATATGCCTACAAGGTTTTGTTCGGCAGCGTGCTGGAAGGATCAGAACGTTCCGACTTCGATAGCCGCACTAGCCTGCTCGACTTCATGCGCGAAGATGTGCGCCGCGTGCAGGATCAACTCGCCGGGCCCGAGCGCGAGAAGTTCGACGCCTACGTCGGCGCGTACGACGGTATGAGTCGGCGGCAGCAGCAATTGCGTGAGTTGGAAAAAACACTCCGCGAAGTCGCTCCGAAGCGCGACGACAAGTACTCGACCGAACAAGAGACGTTGCAACTCCAGGCGCACGTTGAACTCGCGGCTGCGGCGCTGATCGGCGGTTTGACGCGGGTCGTGACGATCTGCTCCGGACTCTGCGGTCATGCCGGGCATTACCGCGGTTTCACCGACGACCCGATCGACATGCACCAAATGATCGGCCATGGCGGCTCGAACGGACAAAAGCTGCTCACGACGTTGCGACGCTTTCACTTGGAGCAACTCGTCGAACTGGCAAAGCGCTTGGATGCGGTCCCCGAGGGGGACGGCACGATGCTCGACAACACGGTGTTCGTGTACACGAGCGACTTCGGCGAGACGCATCACTCGACCGGCAACGATTGGGCGTACCTGCTCGTCGGCGGACTGGGGAGGATGAAGACCGGGCAATACGTCGACTACCCGCTCATCGGCAAGCCGGGGAACCGCAGCATCAACGCCCTCTACTGCACGCTGCTCCACGCGGCCGGCGCGCCGTGCGATCACTTCAATCTCGACGGCGTACGCAAGGCGGTCGATTCTCAGGGGCCGCTGGCTGAGCTTTGGGCGTAAGTCGAAGAACCGCTTGCTGACGTGCGCGACTCGGATCGGAGGTCTTTCCGAGCCGCGCACGTCAGTAAGCAGTGGTGGCGCGAACGTAGTCGCCCCCAGACCTTACGATCGCCCGGCGGCGATGGGTTTCGCACCCGTGCGGCTGCGTGAGTGCGGCGCGAGGTGGAGGCGGAAGAAGCGCAAGAGGCGGCGGCGATATTCTTCCGGGGCGGCGTTCACGGCGCCGTTGTGCTTCGCCTTCGGGCAGACCCAGAGCTTGCTCGGGCCTGCGATCGCTTGCTGCAAGGCCCGGGCGGCGTCGACGGGGATCATCGGATCGCGCTCGCCGTGGACCATCAGCACCGGTTGCTGCACGCGGGCCGCGGTCTGCTCGACGTCGACGAAAGCGTAGTGGTTCTCTTTTCCCCAAACCTTGCGGCCCTGTGTGAGAAAAATCTCGTAGACCCACTGCGGCAAGTTGCGGCTGAGCCAATGCCAACCGCGTGGGACATAGATCTCGACGTACCGTTGGAGATACAAGAAGTGCGTCGTTCGCGACGGGTAGGCTCCATCGGTGAAGATGCAGCGGATCGTCGGCTCGACGGCGGCCGCACAGAGAGCCGCCCCACCGCCGCGGCTGATCCCCAAGACGCCGATGCCGCGCGGATCGGCGTCGGGCCGAGCCGCGAGGTAGGCAACGGCGGCGCGAACGTCGGCGACCGATTCGGGATTGATCCAGGGACGCATCACCGCGCCCGGCTGGACGTCGCTCGTGCCGTGATTGCGGAAGTCGAACGTGAAGACGTCGTAACCGGCGTCGAGCAATTCGGACGTATACGGGCCGGCGTTCCAGCGGTCGCCGTTTAGTTCGTGGCCGAAGAGAATGACGCCCCGACGCTCGCTTCCACGATGCGACAAATAGCTGCCGCGAAGCGTGAGCCCGTCGGTCGTGGGGAACGAGCATTCCTCGCCCCCCGGCAGCGGAACGCTCGGTTCGGGGACCAGCAGCGGGGCCTTGCCGATGGTATTGATGACGATCGGCAGATAGTGCTGCCAGACGTAGAGCCAAAAGCCGCACCAGACGACGAGCGCGATCCCCAACGTCGTTAGCGTTACGCTAAGCGACGGCCATTGCCAAGCGAGCGTGGCCGGAACGTCGTGCATGAAGAGCCGGGGCGGCGGCGTGAGGGACCGAACGATGATCGCCAAGCCGGGCGATGTCCGGCAGCGGTCCGTATTCTAGCGTTACCCCCCGACGTCGTACATGGTCGTCGGCGACGAGATTAACGAGAACGGGCGCCGCGGGCCGGCCGTTGGCGAACGACCTCAGGGGGAGCCGACGGGCGGAGTTCATCGCGCGAGCAGCGTCGGGCATGCACGACGACGCAGCCGCCCCAATTCGCCGGCCTACTTCGCCGTGAAGGCGTAGGCCGGGTTCTGGTGATCGAAGTCCGACTCGCTAAGCGCGACGTCGAGCTTCAGGTCGCGGAAGATGTACGACTCCTCGAGTTGACCCTTCGGCGCTCCGCCGCCGGTCGACCAGACGTAGAGTTCGAACGCCACCGGTACTTCGAGCGTGCGGTCGTAGAAGATGACCATCTTCTGCATCGGCGATTGGCCGCTCGGTTGGGCATGTTCGAAGGTGAAGCGGTAGCAGGGTCGACCGCTGATCTCGTCCCCTTCGCTTTGCGAAACCTGCAGGCTCGGATCGCGGGTCACGTCGCCGTTGACGGTCTCGAGCAGTCGCTTGTTGAAGTTCCAAATGCCGATGTTCGTGATCGGCCGACGGCTGACGGCCATCGCCATGTCGCCGTGCGGATCGACTTTGACCATCGGCATCACTTTGCGACGCCAGCCGGCCGGGCAGACGACGATCTTGCCGTCGAACGCCCCTTCGCGCCAGATGAGCTCCTGGCCGGCGTCGGGCTGCTGCCACTTCATGTAGACGCTCAGCGGCTCGTGCCGGACTTTGAGGTCCATGATGCTCAGCGGCTTCAGGTCCCCTTCGACACGCTCTTGCTTCTGGAAGACGGCGCTCATCGTCGGGATGGCGGCCAGCTTCTTCTCGGCGGTGCCGAGCAGCTCGCGGCAGCGGTTCAGAGCGGCGACGCCCTGGACGGCTTCGAGCGGTTTGGCCGACGTCGCGGCGGCTTGCGACACGACCCCCGCGAGGCCGGTCTCGGCGACCGGTTCGCCCGGCACGAGCATCCAGGCTCCGGCTCCGCCGACGACCGCGACGGCCGCCAGCTTCAGCCAACGACGACGGCTGCCGACCGCTTGACCGGAACGCTGCCACGAGCCGTAAGGAACCGTAGCCATAGCTCACCTTGCTCTTTGAATTCTACGCCGCGCCTACGAATTAAATCGTCCGTCGCGGGTCACTTCGATCAACCGAAACGTTGAACACCGGACAGCCCGCAGCGCTGGCATATCCCGCTCGCCGCGCCCCCTGCCCGACGTCTCCCCACAAGCTTCGTTGCCGCCGCTTTCTGAGTCGTCACAGGGTTTCGTCGGACCGCCGCGACATCACGTCGCAGCCCGTCAAACGCCCTGTTTTTGCGATAAAAAACCTCACCGACGTCGTGCATCGGTGAGGTTCGTTCGGCCCGCGACGTCCGGAGTTACGTCGCAGGCCTCGGCTCGTTGTGTTAGTCGTCGATCGCGCCGCCGATGATCGCGCCGAGGTTAGCCCCCCGTTGGCCGCCGACCGCCCCGCCGATGTTGGCTCCGACGTTCGCGCCGCGGTTGTAGTAGTAGCCGTTGTTGCCGTAGCCGCGGTACCCCGTCGAGTAACGCTGCGGGCCGTAGTAGCCGTTGCCGTAATAGCCCGGCGCGTAGTAGTAGCGACCGTTCGGTCCGGCATAGCGGTTCCCCGCCCCGGCCCCGACCCAGGCATTGCCGTTCCACATGAGCCATTGCCGATTCGGGACGGCGTACCACCACTGGCCGTTATGCCAACGGTAGTTGGGGTCCGACTGCACATCGACCCGCGTCTGCAGGCCGACTTGCGCTTCGGCCGGAGCCTGAAAGCCGGCGACCGCCGCGATCAACAGCCCGATGGAAATGAAAAACTTACGCATTGCGATGACCCTCCTTCGTTCGCGGATCGGTTTGAGCAACCGATCCTGCTCTTCGAAAGCCCCTGAGTTCACCGTGACGACGGAAGTGAATCCGTCGCCCCGGCACATTCCGCACAAACCGCAAACTCCGTGCCGGGAAACCAATTCGAGCCGCAGACCGTTTTTGGCGAGCAATTTCTCGTCGTGAACGCCGGGACACGGCCGCGACGGGAACGCGACGGAACCAACCTGAAGGCAAAGCTGTCTGCTCGACGATCAACGGCCGCGACTTTCCCTCCGCTGCCGTCACGAAAGCGACGGCCTGATCGCCCCCCCGCCATTTGCCGGCGTCTCGATTTTCGTCTCTCGGTACAATGCCGCCGGTCTTGGTCTTCCGTCCCCGAGAGTGCTTGCATGTCGACGTCTTCGCCGCTCGAACCGAGTGCCGCCACTCCCGACTCGCCGTCGCCCGGTCCGACCCGCCTCGGGCTCGCCGCCGCCTTCGTGCTGCTGTTTTGGGGCGTCGTGCTGGGAGTCAAAACGTTCTCGCCGGGCTCTTACGCCCACTTCATGACGACGTTCATCGGGCCGATGGTCCTGGCCTTGCTGATGCTGATCTGGTGGCTGGCGCTCTCGGGCCTGAATTGGCGCGAACGCCTGGCCGGGCCGCTCCTCACGGCCCTCGGCGGGTTGGCGATAGTGCCGCTCGTCGACAAGTCAATGAAGATGGGCGTCCTGATGTTCGCGATGCCGGTCGCCCTGTCGGCGGCCGTCGTCTGGTTGTTCTTAGCCCGACGAACTCGGCCCCTGCCCCGAACGCTCGGGCTCGCCGTCGTGCTGTTCTTCTGCTGGAGCTACTACACGCTCATCCGCATCGACGGCCTCGGCGGCGATCTCAAGTCGGAAGTGAGTTGGCGTTGGGACGCGACGAAGGAAGAACGATTCCTCGCCGAGCGCAGCCAAGCGGCGACCGGCTTCGCCATGAAGCTCCCGCCTGTCGGTCCGGAAGACTGGCCCGAGTTCCGCGGGCCGCAACGCGATAGCCGGCTGACCGGCGTGAAGATCGCGACCGATTGGAACGCGCAGCCGCCGAAGTTGTTGTGGAAGCATCGCATCGGGCCCGGTTGGTCGTCGTTCGCCGTCGTCGACGACTTCGCCTTCACGCAAGAACAGCGAGGCGAAGACGAAGCCATTGTCTGTTACTATGTGCCCGATGGGGCCGAAGTGTGGGCCCATCTCGTGCCGGGCCGGTTCTGGGAAGTCGTCGCGGGCGCTGGGCCGCGGGCGACGCCGACTTATCACGATGGCCGCGTCTATGCCTTCGGCGCGAACGGGTTGCTCGTTGCGCTCGATGCCAATTCGGGCCGCGAGTTGTGGAAACGGAACGTGCAGCAAGAGACCGCGGCCGTGACGCCTCAATGGGGCTTCTCGGCGTCGCCGCT
>CAMCTH010000275.1 GCA_945877965.1 Planctomicrobium piriforme
CTGTTCGTTCTATGCGCTGCACGCGCTGCCGCCGTCCGATGCGATTGCCGTTACGAACACGTTTCCGATTTGGGTCGCGGTGCTGTCGTGGCCGATCTTGGGTGAACGACCGCGGTGGGAAGTGTGGGTCGCGGTGCTCTGCAGCGTCACCGGCGCCGTGCTGATGAACCAATCCGAACCGCACGAAGGACGGAGCAGCGTCAACCTCGGCGTCGTGGCGGCCTGCGTTAGTTCGTTCCTCAGCGGACTCGTCGTCATCGGCTTGAACCTGCTGCATCGCATTCCGTCGTCGGCGATCGTCGTGCACTTCTCGGCCGTGGCGACGTTGTTCACGCTCGCCATGTTGCCGCGCGCGAACGTGACGACGACCGACTTCACGTCGCTAACGCCGCCGACGATCGGTCTGCTGTTGGCTTTAGGACTCGCGGCGACCGTCGGGCAATTATTTTTGACCAAGGCGTTTGCGGCTGGCCCGGCGTCGAAAGTTGCCGTCGTTGCGCTGGTTCAAGTCGTTTTCTGCGCACTCTTCGAGTTCGGTTTTTTAGACAGACGCTTCCATACGGCCACGATCCTCGGCATGATATTGGTCATCGTTCCGACGGCGTGGATGATGTTACGGCGCGACGCTTCTAAATTGTCCGCCATGACGGTCGCCGGCAACGAATAGCTTCGCCCTTCGTCGTGCTGGGAAAGTCGCCGTCCATGGACACGCTGGAAGGACACTTGCTGCTGGCCTCGCCGGAGTTGCAAGACCCGAACTTCTTTCATTCCGTCGTGCTGCTATTGCGGCACAACGATGAAGGGTCGTTCGGTCTGGTGCTCAATCGGCCATTGCAAGTTCGACTGCACGACATCTGGCAACAGATCAGTTCGACGCCTGCCCAGCGCAACGACCTGGTTTTTCTCGGCGGACCGTGCGAGGGGCCGTTGATGGCGTTGCACGACGATCCGACGCTGAGCGAAAGCGAAGGAACTCGCGGCATCCACTTTTGCAGCGATCGCGATCTCTTGACGCAACTAACCGCAGCGCCCGAGCGACAGGTGAAGTTCTTCGTCGGCTTCTCGGGCTGGGGACCGGGGCAACTGGAAGGGGAACTCGACGAGGGCTCGTGGCTGACGCTCCCCGCCGTCGCGGCCAACATCTTCGATGCTCACGACGATCTCTGGGATCGCGTGCTCCGCGACGTTCACGGCCGGCAACTTTTGGACCGACTCCACATTCGCCACGTCCCGCCCGATTTGCGAATGAACTAAGTGGAGATGGCCGTGCGTACACTCGGAACTCTCGTCGTTCGCCTTTCAGGCCTTCTCGTAGCGATCTGCTTCGTCAACGCGGCAACCACGAAAGCCGACGAGTTCGCGACGGCGAAGCCGATTCCAAAGGTGCAAGTCGAACCATTGCCGCATCATCAGGCCGGCTTTCGTTTCGGCGGCCGTGAACTGACTCGCTATCATTTCGATCCCGCCGATCGCCGACCGTTTCTCTTTCCGCTCAACGGTCCCCACGGCACATCGCTCACGCGGATGGGGCATCCGCACGATCCGATCAGCCATAGCCATCACAATTCGATCTGGATCGCGCACCATTCCGTCGACGGCGTCAACTTCTGGGGCGATGCCGGCAAGAATCTGGGGCGGATCGTGCCGCAACGGATCGAGGAATACGTCGACGGCGACGACGCGGCTTCGCTGCTTGCGGTACATCACTGGATCACCGAGTCGACCGGCGAAACCTTGCTCGTCGAACACCGTCGCATCGAGGTCCGTCCGCTGACCGAAGGCGAATCGCTGACGATCATCGACTTGCAACTCGCTCCCCCGCGACGTCCGATCATCGTGGACAAGACCCCATTCGGCCTCGTCGGCGTACGAATGCGCAAAACAATCGGCGTGCACGACGGCGGCGGTCAAATCCGCAACTCTGCGGGCGGCGTCGGCGAGAAACCGACCGCCGACAACCCCGGCGTCTTCTGGAAGCCGGCCAAGTGGTGCGACTATTCCGGGCTCGTCGCCGACGGCGTGGTTGAAGGGATCACGTTGTTCGACCATCCGCAGAACCCGAATCATCCGACCGTCTTTCATGTCCGCGACGACGGTTGGATGGGATCCTCGCTCACGTTCGATGCCGCGCGAACGATCGAGCCCAACGCACCGCTCCGCCTGCGATACGGCCTCTACGCCCACTCGGGCCTGCCGAGCATCGCCGCCATCGATCGCGTGTGGCAAAACTTCGCCGAGCTACCGTTCGCTGAACGACTCGAACGACGTAAACCGAACTCGCCGCCCGCCGTCCCAGCGTCGAGCAAGTCGGCCAAGTAGCGAACTGTCGCGCTTTCGCGACGTCTTCGGCGACGCAATCGACGCTCGTCCGCCGCTTGGTATGATGACGGCGTGCGGCCCGTTGCCGCGTTGCTCGTCACGGAGGTGTTGCGGTGGCTGTCGATTGGGCTGATGCCAAAGAACGTGTCCGCCAAGCGATCGACATCGTCGAGTTGATCGGGCAGGACCGACAGCTGCGCCGTGAAGGGCGAGGCTACAAGGCGATCTGCCCTTGGCACGACGACTCGCGCCCCAGCCTGCAGATCAATCCTGAGCGGCAGACGTTCAAGTGCTGGGTCTGTGATATCGGCGGCGACGTCTTCAGCTACGTGATGAAGCGCGAAGGGGTCGACTTCGGCGAAGCGATGCGGATGCTCGCCGACAAGGCTGGCATCAAGCTCGAATCGCGCGGCGGTAAAGAGGGCGGTCTCTCGGGCGACGAAAAACGCGACGTCTTGCAAGTGCTCGCCTGGGCCGAGCAGCGGTTCCACGCGTTCCTGATGCACGCGCACGATGCGGAGCCGGCGCGACGCTATCTCCTCGAGCGCGGCATCACGACCGACTCGATCAACTTGTTCCGTATCGGCTATTCGCCGAACAGTTGGGACTGGCTCCTCCAAGAAGCGCGTCAAACGGCGTTCACCCCCAAGCTGCTCGCGACGGCAGGCTTGGTCCGCGAACGCGCGAACGGGCCGGGCATGTACGATCATTTTCGCGGTCGCGCATTGTTCTCGATTCACGATCCGCTCGGGCGAACGGTCGGATTCGGCGGTCGCGTGGTGCCGGGCATCTCCGACGACAGCCCGGCCAAATACGTCAACTCGCCGGAGACGCCCGTCTTTTCGAAGAGCAGTTTGCTCTACGCCCTCGATCATGCGAAGGACGCGATCGCGCACGACGGGGCGGCCGTCGTTATGGAAGGGTATACCGACGTCATCATCGCGCATCAGTGCGGTTTCAAGAGCGCGGTCGCGGTACTCGGCACGGCGCTCGGCGAACGGCATATCCGCCTGCTGCGACGTTTCACCGAGCGAATCATCCTGGTCCTCGACGGCGACGAAGCCGGTCGCAAACGGACCGACGAGATCCTCGAACTCTTCATCGCCGAGCAGGTCGATCTCCGGATCCTCACGCTCCCGGACGAACTCGATCCGGCCGACTTCTTGCTCCAGCGCGGGGCCGACGCTTTCCGCACGCTGCTAGCAACCGCCGTCGATGCCCTCGACCACAAGTTCCGCACGCTCGTCGAACGCTTGGGCAACAACCCGAGCACGCATCAACTCAATCAAGCGGTCGAAGGGGTGCTGGCAATCCTAGCCAAGGCGCCGGGGCCGTCGAGCGGCGGCGATTCCGGAGCGAAGCTTCGCGAAGATCAAATGCTCGTCCGTCTCGCGCAACTCTCGGGCCTGGCCGAGCCGCGGCTTCGGCAGCGATTGGCTGAATTGCGTCGCAACGCCCAAACGCCGGCAACGAAGTCGAACACAGAAAAACCGCAAGCGAAAGAGCCCGTCGAAGCGCAGGACGAGCCAAAATTCGTCCGCGCCGAACGTTGGTTCATGGAACTGCTGCTGCATTCGCCGGAGCTGTTGCCCGAGATCCAACCGTGGTTTTCCGCCGAGCATTTGCGCCGCGCACAGCATCGCGAAATCTTTGTCAAAGCATGCGACTTACACGCTGCTGGAATCTTGCCCGACTTCGATCGTTTGATGTTGGAGTTTGAGGCTCCGCAGGTTAAGAACGTGCTTGTTAGCCTGGACGAAGATCGGCGAGCGAAGAATCGCGCGGCGACTTCGGAGGAACTGCACGAGTTAGCGAGAGTGCTTCTCGATCGTAGTAACGAACTAGGCGGCCCCGCACGCGGAGTGCGGAGCGCAGGGACGGATGACTCTACTCACGAAAGGAACGAGTTCGATCTGCTCCGCTCGATCGTCGAGCGCGAGCGACGCCGTCTCGGTATTTCCTCGCCCACGGATGGGCCTGGATAGCGACGACGACTTGGAAGCGACGCGGCCAGATCCGAATCTTGATTCGGCCGACGTGCGCCGACCATAATTGGAAACGTTCGGTTCACATGGGAGGGAAATCACGTGGACTACTCGGACCAAGATCTGCAGACTCTTATCGCCACAGGCAAAAGCCAGGGCTACCTGACGTACGATCAGGTGAACGCCTACCTGCCTGACGAGGCGGTCAGCCCCGAAAAGCTCGACAATCTCTTAATCGCACTCGACGAACGCGGCATCGAACTCGTCGACGAAGCACCGGCCGTGTTGCCGATGGTCGAACCGACCGTCGCGGCCAACTTTCGCGAAGACAAACAGCGCGGACCGGCCCCGCGCAAGACGCCGGTCAGCGACTCGCCCAAATGGAGCGACGATCCGATCCGGCTCTACTTGGCGCAAATGGCCGAGATTCCGCTGCTCACGCGGGAACAAGAAATCTCGCTCGCCAAGAAAATTGAAGTCACGCGGAAGCGCTTTCGCCGCTCGCTGCTCAGTTCGCACTACGCCTTGCATCACACGGTCGAAACGTTGCACAAGGTGCATCAAGGCTCGCTGCCGTTCGATCGTACGATCAAGGTGTCGCTGACCGAACAGCTCACCAAAGAACAGATCTTGGCGCGGATGCCGCACAACTTGGCGACGCTAGATCGTTTGCTGAAAGAAAACCGCTCGGATTTCAAACGCTGCCTCAGCAAGAGCACGATCCGTGAAGAACGACGCGGCCTCCGTCGTCGCTTTCTTTCGCGTCGTCGCAAGGCGCTGACGCTCGTAGAAGAGTTGAGCCTGCGGACCCGTCGCGTGCAGCCGATGATTCGGCAGCTCGAAGGAATGCTTACTCGGATGGAAGCGCTCCGTCGCAAGATCGAGATGCTCAACCACACCGGAGCCAAGGCCGAACGATCGAATCTTCGCAAAGAACTTCGCGATCTCATGGTCACGACGTGCGAAAGCGCGCCGACCCTGCGGATCAAGCTCGAACGCATACGCGTGCAATATCGCGAATACGAACAAGCCAAACGCGAACTCTCGGGCGGCAACCTCCGTCTCGTCGTCTCGATCGCCAAGAAGTACCGCAACCGCGGCCTCAGCTTCTTGGACCTGATTCAAGAAGGCAACACCGGCCTGATGCGGGCCGTCGACAAGTACGAATATCGTCGCGGCTACAAGTTCAGCACGTATGCAACGTGGTGGATTCGCCAAGCGATCACGCGCGCCATCGCCGATCAGGCCCGGACGATTCGCATTCCGGTGCACATGATCGACGTGCTGTCGAAGCTGCGCAACGTCGCCAAGGATTTGCAGCAGCGATTCGGTCGCGAACCGACGACGGAAGAAACGGCGTTGGCCGCCGATCTGAGCATTGAGGAAACCCGGCGCGTGATGAACATCGGCCGGCAACCGGTGAGCCTCGACCGACCGGTCGGCGAGAGCGAAGACACGGCCTTCGGCGAGTTCATCGAAGACGGCGGCACGATCAGCCCGATGTCGAGCGCGTCGCAAGGCATGCTTCGCGACAAGATCGAAGGGCTGCTCAAGACGCTGACCTATCGTGAACGCGAGATCATCCGCCTCCGCTACGGCCTGGGCGACGGTTACACCTACACGCTGGAAGAAGTGGGCCGGATCTTTAAGGTCACCCGCGAGCGTGTTCGCCAGATCGAAGCCAAGGCGGTCCGGAAGCTGCAGCACCCGGTTCGCTGCAAGCATCTGGAGGGGTACTTGGAAGGTATTGCCTCGTAGCGGAAGCCCCGCGCCAACCCTGTGGACGGCTGCTCAAAAAGCCGTACCGCATCAAGATTTGCCGTCGTTGCCAATTTTGCGCCGCCGATCACCCCCGATCGGCGGCGTTTTTTGTTATACTCATGGTCCCTATTAAACGGACCGTCCTGCGTCGGAGTCGTTAGTTAGTATGAGCTACGCCGTCGTCTTGCGCGAATTGCATCGTATTCATATTCAGCTCAGCGACCTGCGCGAACGGCGCGATCGCGGCCCGAAGCAAATCAAAGCCCATGAGCTGAACGTCGCCAAGACAGAAGCCGAGGCGACGCGGCTGAAGAACGAGCACAAGGCGTTCCGCGTCGCGGCCGACCAGAAGCAGTTGCAGTTGAAGAGCAGCGAAGGCAAGATCATCGACCTGCGCGTGAAGCTCAATCAGGCCAAGAACAATCGCGAATACGAAGCGCTCAAGAATCAGATCGCCGCCGACGAAATGGC
>CAMCTH010000276.1 GCA_945877965.1 Planctomicrobium piriforme
GGAGTCATCAACGGCCCCGACGATGCGCGGAAGGCGGTGCGTCAGCGATACAAAGACGGCGCCGACCTGATCAAAATCACCGCGACGGGAGGCGTGCTGAGCTTGGCTGCAAACGGCCAGAACCCACAGTTCACCGACGAAGAGCTGAAAGCGATCGTCGAAACGGCGCACGACTACGGCATGATCGTCGCCGTTCACGCGCACGGTACGGAAGGAATGAAGCGAGCCGTGCTGGCCGGCGTCGATTCGATCGAGCACGGCACGTACATGACCGACGAGATCATCGCGCTGATGAAAGAACGCGGCACCTATTGGGTGCCGACCAACATGGCCGGCGAATGGGTGGCGATGAAGTCGAAGGAGCCAGGCTATTTTCCCGAAGTCGTCCGACCGAAGGCCGCCGTCATCGGCGCGCAAATGGCCGCGACGTTTGCCAAAGGGTACGCCGCCGGCGTGAAGGTTGCTTTCGGCACCGACTCGGGAGTCTCGGCGCACGGTGAGAATGCGCATGAGTTCGAGCTGATGGTCGCCGGCGGCATGCCGCCGATGAAAGCGATCCAAGCTGCGACGCTCACGGCGGCGCAGCTCCTGAAAATCGACGACCGACTGGGCACGATCGAAGAGAAGAAGCTGGCCGATCTCGTCGCCGTGAAAGGCAATCCGCTCGAAGACATCAGTCTGATGCGGTCGGTGGCCTTCGTCATGAAAGAAGGGGTTGTTCACAAAGGACCGTAACGATTTGATCGAATCGTTCGTCCGCAAGTCACTCCCATAAAGCAGGCTGGAGTTTCGTCAAACCCCGGATGAGGAACATCGCCTTGCGTTGCGCTTGAGCCGATAATACAAGTAACCTGTCGACTCGATCGCCCCGCCTCGCTCTCCCGCCGCCCCGCCCACGGAGCTCGACGATGTTTGCCTTCGACGATTTGCCGTCGCACCTCTGCGACGGAATCGCCCGCCGCGAGATGCTGCGCGTCGGCGGCCTGAGCTCGCTCGGCCTGACGTTGCCCCAGCTGTGGTCGGCGCAACAAGCCTTAGCCGTTCCGTCGGCCGGCGTGGTGCATGCCCCGGCGACCAGTCGCGCGAAATCTTGCATCGTGCTGTTCCTGCTAGGCGGCCCGCCGCAACACGAAACTTGGGACCCCAAGCCCGAGGCTCCGGTCGAAGTTCGCGGCGATCTGCGACCGATCGCTACGGCGACGCCGGGTATTGAAGTCGGCGAACTGATGCCGCGCACGGCCAAGCTCACCGATAAGATCGCCGTGCTGCGCGCCGTGTCGTCGCGCGACAACGCTCACTCCTCGAGCGGCTACGCGATGCTCACCGGCATGCCGCATCTGCCGTTGAACGTCGAAGGGGCCAAGCCCGGCGCGCCGAACGATCGCCCTTGCTTAGGCGCCATCGTGCAAAAGTTTCGCGACTCAACCGGCGCGTTGCCCGGCTCGGTTCGCTTGCCCGAAGAGATTTGGAACACCGGTGGGAAAGTCTGGCCGGGGCAAGACGCGGGCTTCCTCGAAAGCTCGGCCGATCCGTGGTACTTGTTATGCGATCCGAATCAGCCCGACTTCTCCGTCCCCGGCATCGCCTTGCCGGAGGAGTTGTCGTCTGCGCGCGCCGCCGAACGGCAAGCTCTGTTGAACTCGCTGAATCGCGGCGCGACGGCGTCGGCCCCGCGAGTTTACGAAGAGCGTTGGAGCAAACTCACCGAGCGAGCATTGGATTTGATCTCGGCGCGTCGCGGCGGCGAGGCCTTTGATTTGTCTCGCGAATCGGCCGTCATGCGCGAGCGCTACGGCCGGAATCGTTTTGGGCAAAGCGTATTACTGGCGCGCCGACTCGTCGAAGCCGGCGTGTCGCTGGTGCAGGTGAATTGGACTCGGTGGGCAACCGACACCGCGGCCAGTCCGGGCTGGGACAATCACGCGAACAATGCCGAGCGATTGAAGACGGTCCTCATGCCGCCGATGGACCAAGCGTACTCCGCGCTGCTCTCCGATCTTGACGAACGCGGCAAGTTGGATGAAACGCTCGTCGTGTGGATGGGCGAGTTCGGCCGCTCGCCTAAGATCAACAAGAGCGCCGGCCGCGATCATTGGGGGGCTGTGTACTCGACGGCACTTGCCGGCGGCGGCGTTCGCGGCGGACAAGTGGTCGGTGCCTCCGACGCGCTCGGCGGTCAACCGAAAGAGGGCGTCGTCAGTCCGAGCGATTTCGCGGCGACGATCTTGCACGCGTTGGGCGTACCGGTCGACGGCCTGTTGCACGACCGACTTGGACGCCCGATGCCGGTCTGCAACGGACGCGTCATTAACGGCGTGTTTTAGTCGTCGACGCGCGACACATAGAACGACACCTTTGCTGCTTCAACCCGTTTGAGGATCGCATCATGACGTTTCGTCGTTGCCTTTACCTGATCGCCTTGTTTGTCGTCCCCTTGTCGACGGTCGATTCGGCTTACGCCGAGCACGAAGGAAAAGTGCAGATTCTGCTGTTAGGCGACAGCACGACCGAAGGGAGCATTCCGCGGCGACACGTGCCGAAAGGGCCGCATCTTGAGGACGTCATTCGTGAGTTGTTAGCGGAAGAGAAGGACTTGCCGCCGACGAACGTGATCAATCTGGGCCTCAGCGGCGAGTACGTGCGCCGACTCTTAGACTCGGGCCGATACGACAAGCTCGTCCCCCAACTCCCCGGCATTGATTTCGTGCTGATTCGCTACGGCCTGAACGACGTCTCTCGGCGTGAGAACTTCGATGTGAATTTCCCCAAGGACTATCGCGAGTTGATCGATCGTCTGAAAAAAGATCATCCGCAAGCGACTTTGATTGTGATGACGGTGATTCCGTACGTCGATCCAGCCGGAAGCTCGCGAATCAACAACTTGAACGCCGAGGTCGCCAAGGCAGCGAACTTGCCGCTGTTCGACATCTATCCGCGCTATGCGGCCGAGTTGAAGCAAGGCCCGAACATGCTCAACTATCGCCGCTTTCCGCTGGAGAAGATACCGGAGAATCGACGCGTCTTCGCCAAGCCTTTCGTCGTGCCGGGCGCGAATCCGGCCGTCGAAGTGCTCGACAATCGGCTCGACGCCCACTTCGGACATCTCCCCGGTTGGTTTAGCGATCGACATCCGAACCTGGCAGGCTATCACGTGATCGGCGACGAAACGGCCAAGTATCTCGCACCGCTCATTCGCGCCCAATTCGTGCAGCCGAAAGCAAAATAGCCTGCCCGACGAACGACTCCGTCAAGGAAGGATCGGCTTATGTCCGGTTACTTTGGGCTGATGTTGCTGCTGACGACTGGAACGGTCTGCGCTACCGAGCCGGGACTAGACGGTACCGTATGATTCCGTCCTTCTGGTCAACGGTGATCAGACCAAGTGACCGCTAACGCGAGTCTGGGAGTTTCAACTCGACCGTCTTCGCCCACTGTGTCCAAGTAGCGGCCATTTGAGCGACGCGATCCGGTTGTTCGGCTGCTAGGTCGTGCGTCTCGGTGCGGTCTGCTTCCAGATCGAACAGTTCCCATTTCGCTCGCGTCACACCCCACGTCAACTTCCACTTTCCATCGCGGACGGCGCGATTACCGAACAGATACCACGACAATTCGCGCGACTCTGGCCATTCCTTACCCTCCAAGATCGGCACCAGGCTACGGCCTTCGGCGGGAAGAATCGCATGGCCGTTAAACTCACGGGGATATTCACCGTGGGCCAGTTCCAAGAGCGTCGGCATCAGGTCGACGACGTGGCCGACTTGGTGTGTGATCGTGCCGCCGCTACGGACTTGCGGGCCGCGCACGATGAGCGGCGTTGCGATGCCCCCTTCGTAGCACCAAGTCTTAAAGCGACGAAACGGTGTGGATTGAGCCCAGCCCCATCCGGCGCCGCAGAAGTCATAGGTGTCCTTGGGGCCCGGCATTTTCGCGCCGTTGAATTTTCGCCAGCCTGCCACGTCCTCGGGCTCCGAACCGCATCCGCCGTTATCGGACAGAAACATCACGACGGTGTCGTCGGCAACTCCGGCCGATTGGAGTGCGGTTAATATCGTGCCGACGCCCCGGTCAAGCCGATCGACCATGGCGGCGTACACCTCCATCCGTCGCGTCTCGCGCTCGCGGTCGGCGACGCTTTCCCAGGGCGTGATCTCGTAATCGTATTTCCAATCGCCCAAGCGATGGTCGACCGGCGACAACTCCGTTTTCGCAGCGACGATTCCCAGTTCGACCTGTCTGCGAAACCGCTTTTCGCGCAGGGCAAAGTAGCCGTCATCGTAACGGCTTCGGTATTTGGCAATGTCCTCCGGTTTGGCCTGCAACGGGAAGTGGGGGGCGGTGAAACAAACATGCACGAAGAACGGGCCTTGCTTGGAAAGTTTATGAATCATGCCGGCCGCATGATCGGCATAAGCATCGGTGGCATAGAACTCCGCCGGGAACTCGGTCACGCGTTCCAGATTATGGAAGAACGGTCGCTGGGTGCCGCCGTTGTAGAACATCGGATCAGGCGTCGTCGGATGGAAGTAATTGGAGCAGCCGCTGCCGAGCCCCCAATACTCTTGAAAGCCGCGATGGTAGGGATGGGAGTCCGGTCCCGTGCCGGAATGCCACTTACCGGTGAGCGAGGTGTGATAGCCTGCCGTCTGCATCGCTTCGCCGAGCGTTACCATGTCGCGATGTAGCCACGACGAACGACCATGGCGCGGATGGAGCCCGGTCAGCAGGGCAGCTCGCGTCGCCACGCAAACGGCGCAGTTATAAAACTGCGTGAACCGAGTCCCTTCTACCGCCAGCCGATCGAGATGCGGCGTTTCGATTTCGCCGCCGTAGCAACCGAGATCGGAGTATCCCAAATCGTCGGCAAGTATGAGTACGATATTCGGTCTACACGGCGTTTTACCTAAATTATCGGCAAATAAGTGGCATATACAGTGAGAGAGGTTAGCTACTACAATGATGAGTGTAGTAATTCTATGTAGCAAATGGCCTAGTAAAAATCGGGGGTGCGGTCGCACGCTGGCTTCTGACTGAATCGGCATGGCGTCTCTCACGGCGGTATCAAGGCTGAAAACACGAACTTCCCCCGCAGTAGGCCTGCGGTGTGACTGCAATATCCCCGGCCCTCGGGGGCCGGTCAACTTTTTAACGGAATCGAAGCATGGGACGACCCCGCAAACAACGCCGTAATCCGCACGGTGCGGCCTGGCACTGGAAGCAGACCGACTGCTGGTACTTCACCCTGCCTGGGACCAAGAAACGAGTGGCCCTGTTCGACGAGAATGGCGGCCGGATTCGCGGCCGTGACAATCAAGATGCCGCCGAGCATGCCTTGGCTCGTGCCAAGCTGTCGGGCGAGATGCACGGAGACGCCCCCGTTGCTGATCAGGCCTGGATCGTGGCCCGGGTCTGTTCCGAATACTTGCAACACTGCGAGCGGAGCTTGACCGCTCAGTCGATGAGCCGCGGCCACCGCGACTCCTCAGTAACCTATCTGAACGACCTTTGCCGCTACTGCGGTGCTCTCCCTGTTGCTCAACTCAAGAAGAGTCATATCCAAACGTGGATTGAAAGCCATGCCGGTTGGCGTTCTTTGGCAACGCACCGCAGCGTGATCGCGATCGTCCTGGCGGCGTTCAATCGGGCGGAAGAGATGTCTGACGTTCCCAATCCGCTGAAGGGCTTGAAGAAACCGCAGTCTCAGCCCCGCTTGCAATCGCTCTCGCCGGAAGATGAGCAGACGCTCTACGATGCGACGGAGGAAAGCTTTCGGAACTTCTTGTTCGCAGCGATTCATACCGGTCTGCGACCGTATTGCGAACTAGCCAAGCTGACGGCGGACCACGTCGAAGTAAGCGATCGGGGCATGATGTGGCGGGTCTACTCGTCGAAGACGAAGAAGACTCGCAAGATTCCGGTCCATGCCGACGTGGCAAAGCTGGTCCGCCGTTTGATGCTCACGGCCCCGAAGGGGTCCGGCAAGCCCCTGTTTCGCAACACGCGCGATGAGCTGTGGAAGCGGATGACCGGCGTCGTCCGCTTTCTAGCGCTGAAGAAGAAGCTGGGCTGGGATCTCGACCCGGTAAAGGGCAAGTATTCCAGCTACACCTGTCGGCACACGTACGTGCATCGCATGTTGTCGGGCTATTGGAACGGCGGCATCGGCTGTTCGATCGAGACGCTGGCCGAGTTGATCGGCGACACGCCGAAAGTGGCTTATGACCACTACGGAAAAGAGTGGTCGAAGAGCTACGCCGAGCCGCTGTGGGCGGCGATCGGCGGCGGCTCGCAGACCAAGACCAAGGCGAAGACCGCTGCTGCGCGAGGTAAGGCTACGCCGGCGATCCGTCGCAAGAAGGCACGCTAGCCGGTTACTGAGGAATGATTGTGGCTGACAACAAAACCCAACGACGACAACGGCACGGTTCTGCTTGGTACTGGAAGCAGACCGACTGCTGGTATTTTACGCCGCCTGGGACGAAACGGCGCGAACCGCTCCGAGACGAAAACGGCAAGCATGTTCGCGGAGCG
>CAMCTH010000277.1 GCA_945877965.1 Planctomicrobium piriforme
GAACAAAGAAGAGGTCCTCGACGACGCGATGGAGCGGACGATCCGCTGGGCGGCCCGCTGCTTGAAGGCGGCGACGCGATCAGATCAGGCGCAATTCGCCATCGTGCAAGGCGGGCTCGATCCCGAGCGACGCGTGCGCTGCGCCGGGCAATTGGCGGAGTTGGATTTTCCCGGCTATGCGATCGGTGGGCTGAGCGTGGGGGAAACGCCGGCCGAGATGTACGCCTGCCTCGACGTCACGACTCCCGCGCTGCCGCGCGAGAAGCCGCGGTATCTGATGGGCGTCGGCACGCCGACCGATTTGTTGCACGCCATTCGGCGCGGCGTCGATCTGTTCGATTGCGTGATGCCGACGCGCAACGGTCGCAATGCGCTGGCCTTCACCGACGAAGGTCCGCTGCGGATGCGCAACGCCGTGCACGAGCGCGACGACGCGCCGCTGGAACCGTCGTGCCCCTGCCCCGCTTGCGGGCATAGTCGGGGCTATCTCCGCCATTTGTTCATGGCGAAGGAAATGCTCGGGCCGATTCTGCTCTCGATCCACAACGTGACGTATTACCAACGAGTCGTCGCCGGCGCGCGACAAGCGATCGCCGAAGATCGCTACGAGTCGTATATGAACGAGCGCTTGCGGGGCTGGGCTCGCCCGGTCGCCGCGCCATGAGCGAGCCCGGATCGGAACCGCCGCCGCCTGCGAAATCGCCCCCCCAGCCGGAGTCGAAGCCGGATTCGACGTCGAGGCCGAAACCCGAGCCGATCGTCAGTGCGGCCGAGCGGCGGGCGACGCGGCAATCGATCGCCATCGGTATCGTGCTTGGCGGCGTGATCGGCATCAGTCTGGGACTTTGGATCGTCTCTTGGTTTCGACCCGCGCCCGATTACGGCGACGTACCGCTCGAACCGATCCGCGTGTTGCCCCCCCGCCCGGCCGCAGCGAGTTCGACTCCGCGCGCGACGCTGCCCTGAGTAGCCCGGCCGTCACCCCCCGTGATTTCTCGGTGGAAAACGTTGCGTTGACCTGCCGATGGGGTCACAATTCTTATTAGTTATTTAGTGGGGGAACCTCTCTTACCGAATGACTTCGCGGAGCACAGGTTTTTGCTCGGCGAGCGACGGCCGCGTGACGCAGGAGAGCGGGCATGGGTCTTAAGATTCGGCAAGTTTTCGAAAGCCTAGCGACCTACGGCATTATGTCGACGTCCGACGTCGCACCGCTCCGCGAGCAGTTTGCGGCCGCTCTGGAAGACGACGCCGAACCGCTTATGCGCGAGTTCGTGAAGCAAGGGAAGCTCACCCGGTTTCAAGCCGCCAATCTCTACTCGGGCCGCGCGAAGGGACTCGTCTTCGGCGAGTATCTGATCTCCGACAAGATCGGCGCCGGCGGC
Source organism: Planctomicrobium piriforme (assembly GCA_945877965.1). Lineage (GTDB taxonomy): Bacteria > Planctomycetota > Planctomycetia > Pirellulales > PNKZ01 > CAMCTH01. Next base: position 1,386 of record CAMCTH010000277.1, read on the forward strand.
ATGGGGCAGGTCTACAAAGCGCAACATCGCAAGATGAAGCGCGTCGTCGCGTTGAAGGTCTTGCCGCCGCAGTCGGTCGGTTCGGCGAAGGCGGTGCAACGTTTCTATCAAGAGGTCGAAGTCGCGGCGAAGCTCACGCATCCGAACATCGTCACCGCCTACGACGCGGGCGAAGCAAATGGCATGCTCTTCTTGGTAATGGAGTTCGTCGACGGACGCGATCTCTCGTCGCACATCGTCAAGCATGGACCGCTCGCGCTCGAACAGACGCTCAACGTCGTCCTGCAAACGGCGCGCGGTCTAGCCTACGCGCACGGCCTCGGCATCGTGCATCGCGACATCAAGCCGTCGAACCTGCTCGTCAATCGCGACAAGGTCGTCAAGATTCTGGACATGGGCTTAGCGCGGGTCCACAGTCCGCTCGGCGATACAGGCCCCGTAGCGGACGAACTGACGGCCAACGGCGAGGTGATGGGGACCGTCGACTACATGGCTCCCGAGCAAGCGATCGACACGCGGACCGCCGATCATCGGGCCGACATCTATGCGCTCGGCTGCACGATGTATCGGTTGTACGTCGGTCGTCCGCCGTATGCCGGTGAGACGGCCGTGCAAAAAATTCTGGCCCATCGCGACAAGCCTATCCCGTCGCTCCGCGAAGCGCGCCCCGAGACGCCCGACATGGTCGAGCGGATCTATCAGAAGATGATGGCCAAGAACCGCGACGAGCGGACGCAGACGATGGCGCAGCTCGTGTCGTCGCTGGAACGATTGCTGTCCGGAGTCGACGAGGAGCGATCGTCGGTGATGTTGGGGGCCGAACCGGTCGAAGAGGACGGCAGCTTCTTACCTTCGGGCGTGTTACTGGGTGGTTCGTCGCTGGGCGGCTCATCGTTGGGGGGCATGACCGCACCGGGACAGAGTCGGATCGGCTCGTCGGGCTCGGCCGGCCAGAGCGGGATTCAACGGAATAAGCCGGCGGGATGGAGCATCGGCAGCGGCCCGCTTGCCCCGCAAGAGCCGCAGGGTCCGGTCGTCGTAACCGCCGCCAAGCGGACGACCGCGAAACGAGCCGACGTAAGTGACACGCACACGCCTGAGCAAACGCAACCGCTATCGGCTGCGGCCCAACGGACCGCAGCCAAGTCAGCAACTCCTGCGAAGCCGGACAAAAAGAAATTGTATCTGGCAGGAGGGGCCGCGGCGGCCGCGGTCGTTGCGATCGCGGCGTTCTTCGCCCGGCGCGGCGGCGAAGAGACCCCCGCCGTGAATGCCGCGTCTCTCGCGCAAGCCCAACCGACCGCAACCGCGGCCCGACCGACGGCCACAGCGAAACCGGCGAGCACGATCGCAACGACGCCAATCCCCAGCGCCACGCAACCGATCCCAACGCCGACGAAGGCAATCACGTTCGACTTGCCCGTGAGTACGCCCCCCGCGGCGACCGCTTCGGCAACGAGTTCGAACCCGACGAGTTTTTTAACCAACACCCCGCCCGCACCAACCCCCAACGCTACGGCAACGACGCCTGCACCCGCCGCACCGCAACCGCCAACGAACTTGACCGGCGAGGTCGACCTGCTGGCGCTTGTCGATCTCACGAAAAATATTCGCCGCGGTCGTTGGAGTCGCGACGGGACCGGGATTTTCTGCGACGAGAACGGCGGCGGCGTTCCCTATCTCGAAGTGCCGTTCTCGCCGCCTGCGGAATATGACCTGACGCTGACGTCGGTGCCGACGCTGGCCAATATCAGATTTGGTCCCGGCTTGGTGTACGGTGGCAAATCGTGCGGATTGTTGGCAAACGACGATGCGTTCGGAGTGGGAAACATAGACGGCCGCCATGCCTTCGAGGGCTTGAATCCCACGCTGCGGATGCGTCGTTTTTTCGTCGAGAACGAGTCGGTCACCGTGACTTGCGCCGTCCGTCGCGGGCGGATCGTCGCTTCGCTGAACGGCCAACTGCTGATTGATCAGGCGATCGATCCCCAGCGAATCTCATTAGAAGCACAAGTTACTCCGGCTCCGGGCCTGCTCTTTCTGCGCGGCGATCGAGGCGTTCGCTTTACGTCGTTCAAGATCGGGCCGCCGCAAATCTCGTTGCCGCCGCCGATCTCGCCGGTGAATCTCGCGGCCGCATTCCAACCCGCGAACGCCGTGGAAGGGACCGGCGTTCCTCGTCGCGCCGAACTGCTGCTCAACTCGCTTCCGCGGTCGCTGGCCAAACTGCAATTCACGCAATCGCGGAGCGAAGCCTATCAGCTGCGGGCCGTCGTCGAGCGGATTAGCGGCAGCGGCACCATGCTGGGGTTGGCGTTCCCGCTCGGCACGCGCCGACTGTGCGCCGTAGTCGATCATCGGGACGATAAGATCATCGGCTTGCAAAGCGTCGGACCCGGCGGGGCCGACATTAATCCGACCGGTCGCAGACCCGGTCTACTGCTGACTCCGGGCGAGATGCACATCATTGAACTCCGCGTGACGCCCGATCGGGCCGGCTACCGGGTCGAGTTGGCGGTCGACGGACGCTCGTGGGTCGATTGGACGGGTAATCAATTTAACAATGACCCCGGCTTCGACGGCACCGATCCGCAGGCCGTCGTGCTCTCCGTGTGGGATTCAAGTTATCGGATACTGCGGTTCGACCAGACGTCGCTCGACGGCGTACGGCTTCCCGTACCGCCGACGAGCGAACGGACGGCGGCGATCGAAACCGTGCGCGGCCTAACGGCGCAAGCCGCGGCGAAAAATGCCGCCCCCGACGTCAAGATGCCGGCCGTCGACCTGCTGCGTCGCCGCGCGGCGACGGAACTCGGCGATCCGGCGCTGCGGTACGAAGCGTTGCAGGCCGCGCTCCGATTGGCGGCTGAAGCGGGCGACTTGGCGGGAGCGTACGAAGCGGCCGAAGACTTAGCGACGACGTTCGACGTCGAACCGCGCGAACTGCATCCGCAGATCCTCGAAACGTTCCGCTTGCCGCGCACCCAAACCGCCGCCAAGCAACAGTTCGCCGAAGATGCGTTGAAGTTGATGACGCGAGCGGCGCGGAGCGAGCAGTTCGCGTTGGCGCTCGATCTGAATGCCGCGCTCGACAAGTTCATCGGCACGACGAACGCCGAGATGAAGCGGGAACTCAAGGCCCGCGACGCCGAGTATGAGCTCGGCCAAACGTTGCAAGGACCGGCCGTCGCCGCGCGAACGAAGCTGGCCGAAGGAGCCGACGATTCGTCGGCCCGCACCGCGCTGGGAAAATATCTGGCGTGCGGCCTGGGCAACTGGCCCGGCGGACTCAAAGAACTGGCGCAAGGCGACGACCCCGGCCTGCAAGCAGCGGCTTCCTTGGAATTAATCCCAGCGATCGGCGGCGATGCCAAGTTGGCGATCGCCGACAAGTGGCTGGAGCTCTCGGAAAAAGAAAAGCTGCTGTCGTTGAAGTGGACGTATGCCGAGCATGCCGCGTTGTGGTATCGCCGGGCGGCCGCGAACGTAAGCGACAAGCAACGGCCGGCTCTGTCGCGGCAGATGGGCAAGATCGCGCAAGTCCGAAAAACTTCGAACGGCGCCGGCGGTCCGCGACGACCGCTCGATGCGGTCAAGATCGGCGAGCATTGGTATCAGCTTTATCCAAACCCGATGCACTGGGAGACGGCGGTCGCGTCGTGCGAGAACCTCGGCGGCAACTTGCTCATTCTCGATAACGGCGCCGAGAGCCAGGCCGTGGCGCAAATGGCGTTACAACGCCTGAGCCCGCTAGGGATGGAACGGGGAAACGTTTGGCTCGGCGCGAACGACGTCGAGCAAGAAGGGATCTTCCGCCGCATCGACGGCGTGACGGTCCTCCCCCCCGCCTACGTCAACTGGTACGGCGGCGAGCCGAACAACGCGAACGGCGACGAGGACCACCTCACGATGGAGGTCAGTCTGGCCGGAGGCCAAATCAACTCCGGCTGGCGCGACGTCCATCGCTTCTCGCAAAACTACCTGATCTGCGAGTGGGACCATTAACCGCGAGTAAGCGGTAGGCAGAGGGCAGTAGGCAGAAGACGGATTGCGGCCTTAGACCCACGCAGCGAGCCGGCGAAGTGGGTAAACGGCGAAATGGGCCGAGATTCTCCCCCGTTCCGCGCTCGGAGTTCCCCGCTCCGCGCTCCGGTTCGTTCCCCTTGCTCGTTGCGGCGCTTCACTTTATGATACCCGGCTACGTTTTGGGGGGGTCAAGGAGATTCGTTCACCGGACCGTCTCGAAGAGTCTGCCGCGCGGTCGGTGCACCGTTACCGAACGCTCGGCCGTTTCTATTTACGGTCGCTCGGTTTACGTCGATGTCGCACATGCTGTTTCTCTCGCTGCTCGCCCAGCAGCCCGCCGCTCAACCTGCCGCCGGTCCTCCGGGAGGCCTCAGCAGTTTGTTGATGCCGCTGGCCATGATCGGCGTGCTCTTCTTTTTCATGATCATTCGCCCGCAACAGCGCGAACAGCGCAATCGCGAGGCGTTGCTCAAGGCCTTGAAGAAGAACGATCGGGTGCTGACCAACGGCGGCCTGTTCGGCACCGTGACGAACGTGCGACCCGACTCGAACGAAGTGACCCTCCGCATCGACGATAAGAACGACGTCAAAATACTGATGCAACTCAGCGCCGTGGCTCGTGTGTTAACGAGCGACGAAGCGGGGGATGCCAAGCCCGAATAACCGAACCGCGCTGCGGCACGGCCGCAACGACCCGGTGTCTAGGAGTTAACGCCCATGTTCGCACGCCTCGCGGCCCGTCGCACGGCGACGTTGCCGATTGCCGGATTCTTTTCGCTGTTGCTGATCGCAGCCCATGCGTCGGCCCAACCGGCCGCGACGCCGACGGCCACTCCGTCGGCCACGGCCAAACCGTCGGCTACTGCTACGCCTTCGCCGACCGCGGCGGCTCCTACTGCCACGGCGAAAGCGACGGCCACGGCAACTCCGTCGGCGACCGCACCGACTCCAAGCGCCACGGCCCCGAAGCCGACCGCGACCCCTGCGCCGAGCGCTGCCGCAACACCAAGCGCAACCGCGGTCGCTAAGCCGACGGCCACCGCCGCGCCGGTAGCGAGTGCCACGCCGACCCCCTCGCCGAGCCCGACGGCTCC
>CAMCTH010000278.1 GCA_945877965.1 Planctomicrobium piriforme
CCGAAACATCAGGATCGTCGAGCAACGACGACGGTCCGACCTCGCGCGTCGTGTGGGAAGACGAACGGACGATCGTCCGCGAGCTGCAGTCGGTCACCGACGACATGGCCGTTCCCGTGCTGTTCGAGATCCCGTATGACTGCCGACAAACCGATGAGGACCGGCAGCACGATCCCATCACCTGGACAGTCAGCATTCGCTCGGTCACCGAGGGCGTCGATTACCAAGCCGAGTTCGACGTCCCCGTATTCCAGACTGTCGATAGTCGCGAGAATGACGCGACTGATAAAAGCGATAGCGCCGCCTATAAGGCTCCGGCCTCGTCTCGGCCACGACGGAAGGAGGTTGGCGTGCAGTCCGAACCGCTCGCCGGGGGTGGCGAGCGCTTTGTCTTCCCCCGCGGGCGTAATGTCGGCTTCGCCATCGGTCTGGTCTTAGTGCAGGCGGCCTGCTCGGCGGGACTCGTTGCGCTTGCCTACTATAAATGGACCGTCGTCTGGCCGTATCTCGCCGCGCTGTTCGGCTTTTTTCTGCTACGGACGACGGCCGATCTATTTTTGTTCCGCAGCGAGGTCGAGGTCACTCCGGCGGGACTCAAGCTTCTCGCCGGTATCGTCGAAATGGGCGGTCCGCGCGACATTCCCGCCGCGGAAATCGCTAAATTCGAGACCAAGGGCGCCGGCTCGGCCGGAAACGTGTCGGCTCATGATCTCTATGCCGTTCTGAAAAACGGCAAGCGCGTGGTCCTGGCCAAGCGGATCATTCCCGAGGCCGCAGCCAAAGCCACGATCAAACGCATGAGCACCATTCTGGGTCGCGAATCGACATAACGGGTGGCCCTGACGACTTGCGTATCGGGGTCGCGCGAGCGACGAGCGGCTGCGTAATCTCGATTGCAGACTCCGCCGATTCGCCGGGTGGTGAAGACGCGTTTAGTGTCGAACCAGCGCCCGATCAAGTCACCCGAATTGCGAAATGCGTCAAAAACGGATCCCGTTTTCGACACGCGCAAAAGCGTGCCGAAATCTCCGTATGTTTTGTGAGAACACGGACTTGGATCGTACTCTCGCTTGAATCGCCTGATCGGCGGTGCCGAGAAGCAAACCATTTTTGAAAGGGCCTACGCCGTCAGTGCAGTAAGCGCATCAACATCCAAACTTAGTGCGGCCGCCTAGTTGGCGTATTCTCGACGGGCTTCGCCTCAGTGTCCAAGAATGTTTTACAAGGAGTGGCAACCGGATACTTCGTGACTACGAGCACGACGCCATTGGGTGTACCGACGGTCGGACAGGGTTTCACGTGGGCTCTCTTCGAAGAGTCGCTCGTAGGCAGCAGCAAATCGGCCTCCGTGACCGAACCCCCAGCGGTCGGCTAGGGCACGAATTGAAACACGATCGCCGACGGCGGTGAGCAAATCCTGCCGAACACGGTGCAAGCGAGCAATGAGAAACCAATTGCGGGGACTGACGCCGTAAGCGTCATGGAACAGATATTCTAGCGACCGTTCGCTGGTGCGAGTCGCCGCCGCCAGTTCGCGCATTGAGAACGATGCGGCCAAATGGTGACTAAGGTAATTCTCACCGGCGTTCAAGATCGCAAGCCTGCGTTCTACGGCTCTCTCCGTCCGTCCGTCTTTATGAAGGACCGACGCGCGAATGGCGAGTACGACTTCCGTGAGCAACTGCTCTTCCAGCAGGCTCGCCAAATGAAGGTCGACCGGCAAGGACCTAAGGTTTTTGTCGCCAAACTGTATGAGCCTGCCATAACAGCCGTGAATTCGGGCTGCCGCCGCCGGAGATAGGCGACAATTTTGCATCCCATGTTCGGGGAGCGATAGTTCGCTTCCATTGACGGCTAGCGATTGTATTTGCAGTTCTTCACGTCGCACTTGAAGTGCAAACCAGGTCGCATCGGGCACGCAGCGATATTCGATCGGAGCGCCTTCGGCATAGACCTGAATGTCGTCGGCATGCAGATGGAGACCATTGACCCAGGCCGGTTCACCGTCGCGCAGCGTAAACCCCACGTTCATCCAGCCGTCGGGCATCGCGCCGCGACCGAGACACGGTAACGAGTACCGGCCGCAGTCAAGCCGACTGCGCGGCAAGCTAACCCGCCGAAGCTGCGCGCTAAAACGCCCGCCTTTCAGCAATCGCTGCTCAAAGTGGGCATCGGCGACGACTTCCGAATAAATGCTCGGGTCAAACGAGTCGATTTCGATGGATTGGTAACCAACCGACACGAAAACTTACTTTCGGAAAGCGGACATTTGTTAGCAGGGGCGATGGGGGGCCATTATAGTCGCAAATTCTTGCCTTTGCGCCGGTCGAGCCTTGCCGTCGCTTGCATCGTCGCCGCCCACGAGCCGCAAAGCGTCGATTTCCAAACTTCAGCGCAAATTCAAGGCTTCTTTGTCCTCGAGAGGTGTCTCATGGAACGTTCTTCGCTTTTCGTGATGCTCGCCGTTGTCATGACGGCTCAAATCAACGCCCAAGAGCCTGTTCGTACGTCCTCCGCTGATACTGCGACAGCGAGTGTTGCGCAGAAAAGCGAAGACGAGATCGCGATCCGAAAGGCGATCGACTCTTACGTTACGGCTTTCAATCAGGGCGACGCCAAGGCGCTGGCTGCCCATTTCACCGAACGAGGTGAGATGCTCACGCCCGGTGGCGGACGGGTTCAAGGTCGAGCTGCGATTGAAGAGAATTTCGCCGCGAGCTTCAAGACCGCCACGCAAGCCAAGTTGGAAGTACCGGAGACCCGAGTCGAGTTACTTTCGCCGACCGTCGCCATGGAAACAGGAACCGCGCGCGTGATTACGCCTGGCTCGGAGCCGAGTGATTCGCTTTACAAAGCGGTGCATGTCAAAACGGCGGAAGGCTGGAAACTCGACAGTGTTCGCGAGGAAGGTGCGCCGGACGCGGCGCCAAGCCATTTCGAGAAACTTCAAAATCTCGAATGGATGGTCGGCCGTTGGTCCGACACGAGCGACGCGACGAACATCGAAAGCACTTGTCGCTGGACGAGGAATCGAAACTTCCTTGTGCACTCATTCAAGGTTTACGTCCACGATCAAATCGACTTCGAAGGAACGCAAGTCATCGGCTGGGATCCCGCAGCCGAAACCATTCGCTCCTGGACGTTCGACAGCGACGGCGGTTTTGGTGCGGGCCGATGGTCAAATGACGGCAACCGGTGGACAGTTCAAACTCTGAACGTGCTACCGGACGGTCGTCGGGGATCTTCGACGAACATTTACGAAGTCGTTGACGGCGACACGGTGCGCTATCGTTCGATCGGACGTCAGGTCGATGGGGAACTCTTGCCCAGCGTCGGCCCGGTCACGCTCGTTCGGGCTGCTCAAGAATAGCCATCGTCATCAGCCAAACACTCGCAACCTCCAATCAACGGGATCGGATCCATGAAATACTCACTCGTTTTGATTCTCGCGTCCTCACTCCTCCTTTATGGGACTGTCGGCAATACGTTCGCGCGGGGCGGACGTGGTGGAGGGGGCGGCGGCGCGCCCAAAGTCGGTGGTGGTGGTGCGCCTAAACTCAGCGGCGGCGCAGTTCATTCTCCCTCCATGAGCCGGCCGGCCGGGCGACCGATTGCGAGCAAGCCCGCCATCGGCAAAGTTCCTACGGCGAGCAGTAAACCGGCGATTTCCAAGCCCAACTTAGGATCGGGCGGTGGCGCACTTGGTGGTATCAATCGACCTAACGGCGGTGATCGTCCGAAGCCCGGCAATAAGCTACCGGGTGTCGGGGATCGTCCGAGCACACTGCCCGGTAACGTTGGTGAACGTCCGAATCTCGGTAACAAACTGCCAGGTGCTGGAGATCGTCCTAGTACATTGCCCGGTAACGTCGGCAATCGTCCGAATCTCGGTGACAAGCTGCCGGGCACCGGGAACCGTCCCGGCACTTTGCCGGGTACCGTCGGTGACCGTCCCAACATCGGCCACGTTTCCAATCGACCTGGCAATGGCCGCCCTTCGGCGGGCGACTTGAACGACTTCCTCGGTTTGCCCGGCAACGCCGATCGACCCAATCTCGGCGATCGAGCCAATATCGGCGACCGGACGAGCATTGGCGATCGCACGAACATCGGTAACAACGTCAACATCAACACCGGCAATCAGATTGCGATCAACCGGCCGAATAACATCAACTCCATTCGCAACAAGTGGACCAACGTCGACAACCGTCCGTTCGACAACAACTGGTGGGGACGGTATCCGGCGACGCTCCCAGGTTGGGGCTGGCAGGCCGGCTGGAATCGGTATCCGGGCTATTGGGGATGGCGGGCCGCATCGTGGGCCGCGTTCGGCACTTGGTTCCCTTGGCGCTGGACTCAGCCTGTCGTCTACGACTACGGCACGAACGTCGTTTATCAGAACGACTCCGTCTACGTCGACGGTCAACAGTACGCCTCGGCCGACCAGTATTACCAACAGGCGGATACCATCGCCGAGAGCATCCCTCCAGGCCTCGCGGCCGATCAAGTTGAGTGGATGCCGCTGGGCGTGTTCGCCGTGGCGGAACAAGACGGCGTCGATGCCGGCATGTTGGTGCAACTGGCCGTTAGCAAGGAAGGCCTTCTCGCCGGGACGTTTTACAACGAAACGACCGACGCAGGTCGACCGCTCGAAGGCATGGTCGATCGCGACACTCAGCGGGCCGCGTGGAAATTCGCCGACGGTAAGAACAGCGAGATCGTGATGGAAACAGGCATCAACAACTTGACGCAAGACGAATCGAAGGCGCTCGTCCATTTCGGCAAAGAGCAAACGCAAACTTGGCTGATGGTTCGTCTGCCGACCCCGGAAGAGACGCAGAAGTAGCGCCGGAATTCCTCCGCAAATTCACAAACGAGAGTGCAGTCGCATGGATATTCGCAAACGATGTGCGGCCGAGTTTATCGGTACGTTCTGGCTCGTTTTTGGGGGCTGCGGCAGCGCCGTCTTGGCGGCGGCGTTTCCCGAGGTCGGCATTGGATTATTGGGAGTGTCATTTGCCTTCGGGCTCACCGTGCTCACGATGGCTTACGCGATCGGCCATATCTCCGGTTGCCACTTGAATCCCGCAGTGTCGATCGGTCTGGCGGCGGGAGGGCGTTTTAAGCCGAGCGAGCTTGCTCCGTACATCATTGCGCAAGTGCTCGGCGCTATTGCCGGCGCGGGCGTACTCTATTTGATCGCCTCCGGCAAAGCGGGCTTTCAGTTGGCGGACGGCTTCGCTTCGAACGGCTACGGCGAACATTCGCCGGGTGGATATTCACTCCTGGCAGGATCAGTGGCCGAGTTCGTCCTGACGTTTATGTTCTTGCTGATCATCCTCGGCGCGACGGACAAACGCGCGCCGCAAGGCTTCGCGCCGATCGCTATCGGATTGGGCCTGACGCTGATTCATTTGATCGGTATCCCGGTCACCAATCTCTCGGTCAACCCGGCGCGTTCGACCGGCCCGGCGATATTCGTCGGCGGTTGGGCACTGATGCAACTGTGGCTGTTCTGGATTGCCCCCATCGCCGGTGCCGCCGTCGCGGGAATCGTGCATCGTCAGGTGTTTTCAGTTCCAGACGAGAAGTAGTTCACAGGAGCAATGTTGTGTATCGCAAACCCCTGATCGGTGCGTCATTCATCCTGTTGGCGATGGCGACTTGCGCACCTCGACTCTGTCAAGCACAGGTTGAGCCCAACATCCTCGTCATCATGGCGGACGACGTCGGGTGGATGAATGTCTCGGCCTACGGCGGCGACATCATGGGAGTCCGCACGCCGAATATCGACCGCATCGGCCGCGAAGGGATTCGCTTCACCTCCTTTTACGCACAGCCAAGCTGCACTGCCGGACGGGCAGCGTTCCTGACCGGCCAGCTTCCGGTACGGACCGGACTGACGACGGTCGGCACGCCGGGTTCCCCGGCCGGTTTACAAAAGGCAGACATCACGCTCGCCGAGATTCTCAAGACCAAGGGCTACTCGACCGCCCAGTTCGGCAAGAACCACCTCGGTGACCTCGAAGAACACCTGCCGCATCGCCACGGCTTCGACGAGTACTTCGGCAACCTCTACCACCTCAACGGCAATGAGGATCTGGAAGATCCAGACCGCCCGACCGATCCCGAGTTCCGCAAGAAGTTCGATCCGCGCGGAGTCGTCTCGGGCACCGCCGACGGTCCGACCAAGGATGAGGGTCCGCTGACTACCAAACGGATGGAAACATTCGACGATGAGATCGTTTCAAAGTCGCTCGATTTCCTCGATCGCAAGGCGAGGGACAAGAAGCCGTTCTTCCTCTGGCACTGCTCCGCCCGCCTGCATGTGTTCTTCCACTTCAAGGAAGGCGTCCGAGGGAAGTCTCGCGCCGGACGCGAAGATGTTTACGGCGATGCCCTCGCCGAGCACGACGGACATGTTGGTCAGCTCCTTGCGAAGCTGGAGGCCACCGGTCTCGATCAGAACACCATCGTCGTCTATGTGACCGACAATGGAGCCTA
>CAMCTH010000279.1 GCA_945877965.1 Planctomicrobium piriforme
CTCGATTCCGGCCGGCACGCCGACCGTGACGACCGCGGAACAGAACGCCAACGCCGCCGGGGCGACGCCTTCGGGCACCATTCCCGCGACGCCGCCTCCGGCGACTCCTGTGCCGACCGCGACGGCGAACGTGACGGGTGCGGCACCGGCTCCCGCGGCCGTACCGAGTGCGACCGCGTCGGTCGATGCCGACGGCAATCCGCTGACTCCGGACGAGATTCGACGTCGGGCAGTTGAAGGGGTCGAAGGGCAGGCCGTCGTTTCGAAGCGCGAGAACCTCGTGCCGCTGCTGTTGTGGCATCCGATCGAAAGCGACGGCCGATTCAATCTGCAAGCGACCGGCACGACCGAAGTATTTAGCGTCTGGCTGAAGGCGGCGCTGGTCGTCGGCGTGCTGATCGCCAGTCCTTGGATCTTCGTACAGATTTGGACCTTCGTCGCGTCGGGCTTGTATCACCACGAACGCAAATACGTCTACACCATCCTGCCGTTCAGCCTCGGCCTGTTCCTGCTCGGGGCTTCGACGGCGTATCTGTTCGTCTTTGAACCGGTGCTGACGTTCTTGTTCAGCTTCAACCAATCGCTCGGCATCGACCCCGATCCGAAGATCAGCGAGTGGTTGAGCTTCGTGCTGCTGCTGCCGCTCGGGTTCGGCGTGAGCTTTCAGCTGCCGCTGGTGATGCTGTTCCTCCAACGGATCGGCGTCTTCAAGACGAGCGACTATATCGAGAAATGGCGGATTGCGATCCTGGCCATCTTCATCATCTCGGCCGTCCTGACGCCGGCGGATCCGTACAGCATCTTCCTGATGGCCGTGCCGCTAACGTTCCTCTACTTCGGCGGCATCCTGCTGACGATCTATCTGCCGAAAAGCGCAGCGGCGAAAGCGATCGGCTAGTGCGGGGATTCACGAGGATGTAGCGTTATCCGCGGGGCTCGCCCCGCGCGTCAGCAAGCGACGCTGCTAACAACTGCCTACTGCCTACTGCCCTCTGCCTACCGCCTACTCGCGCTACAGCGTCCCCTTCGTCGACGGCACGCCGACCATGCGGGCATCGTGCTCGACGGCCATCCGTAACGCTCGGGCGCCGCACTTAAAGATCGCTTCGCTGATGTGATGGCTGTTCCGGCCGTGGTGTAGCACGATGTGCAAATTGCACAGGGCATTGGCCGCGACGGCCTGCCAAAAGTCCTCGATCAACTCGCTATCGAACTCGCCAATTTTCTGCGTCGGGCAGGGAGCTTGGAAGACCAGGAAGTAACGCCCGCTCAGGTCGACGGCCGTCGTGACGAGCGTCTCTTCCATCGGCAGCGTGAAGTGACCGTAGCGACGAATGCCGGCCTTGTCGCCGACGGCCGAGCGAATCGCCTGCCCCAAACAGATGCCGACGTCCTCGACCGTGTGATGTTGGTCGACTTGCAAATCGCCCTTCGCGCGAATCTTCAAATCGAACGCGCCATGCTTGGTGAACAACGTCAGCATGTGATCGAAGAACCCGACGCCGGTCTGGACGTCGGCCTGCCCCGAACCGTCGAGGTTCAGTTCCAGTTCGATCTCGGTCTCGGCGGTCTTGCGTTGCAGTCGAGCTTGGCGTGGCATGGTCAATTCAATCGTGTTGATTCAGTGAAACAGCTGCGGGTGTACACCCGCAGCGAAGGGCGTCGCGGTCGCCCCTAATTCTACCACGCTCGCAACCGCCCGACTTTGCGGGTTATGCGGATATTCACTCAGCAGCGGGGCGTCGGCGGCTTCCGCAATGCTTCGGTTAGGAGCGCGAGGCAAACATCGTTCTGATCGTCGGTTCCGACCGAGATCCGCAGCCCCTCGCCCCAGCCGGCGTACGGCATGTAACGAACGAGTACACCGTTGGCTTTCAAATGCTCGTAGAGCGGCTTCAACTCTCGTCCCGGCATCGTGCACCAGACAAAGTTCGCCTGCGAATTGATCGCCGTGAAGCCGAGTTTGCGAACCGCCGCGGTCAGCGTCGCACGCGAAGCCCGAATCTTGGCGACGTTCGCGGCGAGCCAAGTCTGATCGTCGATGGCGGCCGTCGCGGCGGCGATCGACAGCGCGTCGCAGTTGTACGAGTCCTTGAGTTTCCGCAGTCCTTCGATGATATGCGGCTGAGCCACGACGTAGCCGAACCGCAGCCCCGCCAACGCATATGACTTGCTCAACGTTCGCGACACCAAAATCTTGTCGCACTCTTTCACGAGCCGAACGCAGTTGTCCTCGGCGAAGTCGACGTACGCTTCGTCGACGATCAACGGGCAGGGCAACGTCCGTGCGAGTTCCAAGACCTGCTCCGGCGGAATCAACGTTCCCGACGGACTGTTGGGGTTCGGCAGAAACGCGAGCTTCAAGTCGGGCGAGGCCGCGGTGAAGTCCGGGCCGAGCCGCCATTGCTCGTCGAAATGAATCTCTTCGCTCGTCGCTCCCTGAATCTGCGCGAGCGTCTTGTACAGAATGTACGACGGGTAAGGGAGCCGCAGACGTTCGCCTTCGCCGACGAACGCGCGGGTGACGAGCGTCAGAATCTCGTCGCTGCCGTTGCCGCACAGAATCCAATCGGCCGGAACGCCGAGCACCTCGCCGGCCCGCATCCGAAAAGCGGTCGCCAGCGGATCGGGATAACGTTGCATCCCACGCCGCAACACGCTCTCGACGGCTCGGCCGATCGACTCGCTCGCCGGGTACGGGTTCTCGTTCGTGTTGAGCTTGATGACCTTCGATCCTTCCCGCGGCTGCTCGCCGGGAACGTAGCCGGTCATGGCGTCTATATTCGCTCGAAAGTAGCTCATTGGATGTGAGCGAATGGGGAATGGGGAATGGGGAATGGGGAATGAATCTGAGTGAGCATTAGCGGCCTTTGAGGGTTTTGATGGAGGCGACGATGATCTTCAGAAGTTCTTCCGTCTCTTTTTGCAACTCAGACATCTTCGATGCTGCGACGATTTCAGCTTCGACAAGTAGTTCTAACCACAACTTTGTTTCAGCTAACTCTTGTTCGACGATTCCTAGCTTTGAGATGAGTTCGGCTTTGGAACGACCGCGACATGCTTCGAGATAATTCGCGGCAACGCTCGTTCCAGAACGTAGCACCTGCTTGCCGAGCACTTCGGCCTCGACCCGTTTCGGCAACTTGCCGAACATCTTAATGATGCGCAAAGCAAACTGCTTGGTTCGCGTTTCAAGCTCAGGGCTGTGCATTCCCCATTCCCCATTCCCCATTCCCCATTCGTATGTCGACACTCTCGCGATGCGCCGTCAGCCCTTCGACGTCGGCCAATCGTCGCACGTCGTCGGCCAGCAGTTTCAAGCCTTCGCGCGTTGTATGAATCACGCTCGACGAACGCAAGAAATCGTTCGCCGTCAGACCCGCAGCGAATCGCGCCGTGCCGCCGGTCGGCAATACGTGGGACGGTCCGGCCGCGTAATCGCCGATCGCGACGGGGGAATAATGTCCGACGAACGTCGCGCCGGCGTGCGGGATTTTGGCCAGCAGCGGCTCGGGGTCGGCGACGTCCAAATGCAGATGCTCCGGGCCGATGCGATCGGCCAGCGCACACGCTTCGTCGGCATCGCGGGTGACGATCATCAGTCCATACTCTTCCAACGCCGCGCGGGCCAAGTCGCCGCGGCTCAGCGTGGTGAGACGTTTCTCTAACTCGGCGGCGACGCGGGCCGGCAACGTTGCGTCCCATGTGAGCAAGACGCTCGAGCCGGGCGAATGTTCGGCCTGGGCCAGCATGTCGTACGCAATAAACTCGGGCCGGGCCGACGCGTCGGCGACGACCGCGACTTCGCTCGGACCGGCGATCGAGTCGATATCGACGTCGCCGAAGACATGCTGCTTGGCGAGCGCGACGAACTGATTGCCGGGCCCGACGATCTTGTCGACCCGCGGCAGGCCTTCGACGCCGTACGCCAAGGCCGCCACACCTTGCGCTCCGCCGATCCGATACAACTCCGTCACGCCCAACTCGAAACAGAGAGCGCGAATGTACGGACTGTCGGCCCCGAACTTCGTCGGCGGGGCGACGACGGCGATTTGCTTGACGCCTGCCGCTTGCGCGGGAACGGCAGTCATCAGCACGGTCGAAGGATACGAAGCCGCGCCGCCTGGAACGCAGAGCCCGACGCGATCGAGAGGCAGATATCGCTGCCGCAGATAACCGCCGTGCGGTCGTTCGATGCGGACGTCTTGGTGCAGAATCGCCGTTTGAAATTCGAGAATGTTCGCGCGGATGCGGCGGACCGAAGCCAAGAACTCTGGCTCGATCGCGCGATGGGCGGCCGCGAGTTCGTCGGCCGAGACGCGGATCGTCGTCGGCGTCAGCTTCGTGCCGTCGAGTTGTTCGGTGTAGCGGAGTAGGGCGGGCAGGCCTTGGGTCCGAACGTCGCCGCAGATCCGTTCGACGACTTGCCGCGGAGCCAGCGCCTCGCCGAAGACCGCCAACGTTTTCTTCCGCCCCGCCTCGCTGACGATGTCCCCCCGCGGGCTCAGGCGTTCGCGCAACTCATCGAGCGCGGCCAAGGTGTCGGCCTGGCGAGTATCGAGGCAGCGGAGTTGGAGCGTGTCGGCGGGCATGGTTCTTGACTATGAGGAGTCGTCGCGGAGCGGGAAGTTCACCATTTTGCTTGATGCAGGGCATTTGCGAAAGGCGGCGGCTTCATGTTCAATCCCACGCAAGCCCTGGTAACTATCGTCGGCTCAAGCAGTTGCGACCCAATCGGAAAGCCCCTTCTTTTGAGCGGTTATAATAGGGGCGTGTAGCCTAGTCGCTGCGCGTCGCAGAGCCCCAAAAAGCCTGCGGTTTCGCGGTGAGCGGGGGAACCAAGCGAGCGACGATGATCGAATTAAATCGATCGCCGTCGCCCTGGGGCGCAGACCAACGGGAACCGTCGCCGCTTTCTCTGAGAGAAGCCCATTCTCTGAGAGCAGCACGACGGGACCGCGAGTCGGAGCACTTTCAAGCTCTAGCCCGACAGCTAACCTCGTCGGCCGATCGTCGTCGCGTGACGGCGATCACTTGAAAGGGCACCGTCTTAGAGGCGGCGTCTGAGATTTGAAATCTCAAATTTGAGATCTCTCAGAAGGGCCGTCCTCCGGAGCCTGCAACCTTTGCAGGGCGCGTGCGCGCCTAAGGTGCTCCATGTCTCTCTTTTCTCTTTCGTCGGCCTACGGTCTCTTTGCGGCGGTCAGTCCTTCGTTGCTCGAACGATTGCAAAGTTGGTGGACTCCCGCGGTCTCGGTCTTCTTCTGGGTCGTCGTCGGTCTGCTGCTGCTCTGTTGGCTCACGCTGCGATACATCCCGAACAACAAGCTCGGCGTCGTCGAAAAGTTGTGGTCGCTCGGCGGCTCGGTCGATGCCGGCGGTATCATCGCGCTGTCGAACGAGGCCGGCTTCCAGGCGGAACTGCTGCGCGGCGGCATCCACTTCGGCTACTGGCGGTGGCAATACGTCGTACACAAGTCGCCGCTCGTTACGGTGCCGCAAGGCAAGCTCGGCTATGTGTATGCTCGCGACGGCGAACCGCTGCCGCCGAGCCAGACGCTCGGGCGGGTCGTGTCGTGCGGTAACTTCCAAGACGCTCGCAAGTTCCTGCGGGCCACGCCCGACGGGCTGCGCGGCCAGCGCGGTCGGCAACGTTCGATCCTGCGCGAAGGGACGTACGCCGTGAACCCGGCGCTGTTCGTCGTCATCACCGAAGAGCAGGTCTACGCCTTGCAAGCGGTGACCGACGCGCAAGAACGGGTGCTGCATAAATCTTGGCGGGCCGAGCTGCTGCATCTCGCCGGCTTCGGGCCGGTGGTCGTCGGTGCGCCGATCGACACGCCGGATCCCGTCGATCACGACGGCACGATCCCGGTCGACGGCATCGGCCTGGTCACCGTGCACGACGGCCCGTCGCTCATGCCGGGCGAGATCATCGCGCCGGCCGTCGGCGACGTGCCGAGGGATCCGCACTATCACAACAACTTCCAAGACCCGGAGGCGTTCTTGCGAGCCGGCGGTCTGCGCGGTCGCCAATATGCGCCGCTGACCGACGGCACCTACTTCATCAATCGCTGGTTCGCGACGGTCGAGATGATTCCGAAGACGGTCGTGCCGATCGGTTTCGTCGGCGTCGTCGTCAGCTACTACGGCGAGGCGGGCGATGATCTTTCGGGCGAGGCGTTCCGTCACGGCGAGCGCGTGGCCGAGGGACGCCGCGGCGTATGGGAAAAGCCGCTCGGTCCGGGCAAATATGCGTTTAACACGCTTGCAGGGAGCATCGTCCTCGTGCCGACGACGAACTTCGTGCTGCACTGGGTGACTGGAAAAACTGAAAGCCACCGTTATGACGAAAGCCTGAAGTCAATCGACCTCGTGACGCGCGATGCCTACGAGCCGCTACTGCCGCTGTCGGTCGTCGTGCATATCGACTATCGTCGCGCTCCGAGTGTTATTCAACGTTTCGGCGACGTGAAGAAGTTGATCACGCAGACGATCGACCC
>CAMCTH010000280.1 GCA_945877965.1 Planctomicrobium piriforme
GGCGCGCAGTCGGCGTGTCTGGGTAGAAAGGCGGCAACGGGGCCTGAGCTGGGTCGTGAATCTCCGCCGTGCTTAGTCGCGACTGTACGTTTGTTTGGAAGGATGTGTAGTCATCGCGACTGGTGCGAGACTGGTGCGTGTCGACGTAGTTGATCACGCAAAAGAACGGCTTACCCACCGGGCGGTTGCGCCAATGCGCCTGCTTGCCGGACTCGTCCCAAGCGTCACGCACCATCCCGGCTACGTCGGCGAGATTGTAGTCGGTTTTCTCATTGTTGACGCAGTAATAGCCCGCCTCACGTAGCCAGGCCGGGAAGCCGCGATACGGTGACGGAATCGGATGGTTCGAGCGCATTTGCGACGTTCCCAGCGGTCCCGTGTGCATGCCGGTGATAAGTGCGCTACGCGACGGCGCGCACATCGGCGATTCGGCGAAACAATGCGTGTACCGAAGGCTCTGTGCGGCGAGGCGATCGATCTGCGGCGTGCGCGCGTAGGAATCACCGTAGCAGCCGAGATCAGGACTCATGTCCTCGGTGGTGATCCAGAGGATGTTGGGTTTATCGGCGGCGCGGACGTTCTGGAGCGCGACGAGCAGGAGGAGGAATGGTAGGAATGTACGGCGGTTCATGGCGATGGACTGCTGACTTGGCGGAGACGGCGATGCGGTTGAGTTGAGGCGGCTATTTCACCGACGCGGCTTCTAGTGCCGCCTTCAACGGCGCAGCGAGGGAAGGCGGGGCTTGTTTGGCGAGGTTGGCGGCGATGAATTTATGCCGCTTCACGATCTCGGCGGGGGGAATCGTGATAATCTTAGCCCCGGGATGATCCGCTTTAAGCTTATTCAGATCGGCCTCGTCGGCCACGCTCATCGTGAGGTCGATTTCCACCAACTTGCCCTTCAACGGCGCGAGGTGGACGAACCCGCCGTTATACGTCACGTAACATTCCTTGAACCCGACGTGCGTGAGGTTCGGAATCTTCGCAATCGCCGCCAACGCTTTCTCGGAGACGCGATTGCTCGCCATTTCGCCGATGGAAAAGGCCGTCAGGCATGTGTGACCGGCGAAGAATGCGATGCTTGCCTCGGTAACCCGCGAGTGTGCGACGCTGAAAGCTTGTAGGGTCTTGATTTTGGCGCACTGCTCCATGCCCTGGTCGGAGAAGCTGAGGCCAATCTTGATGTCGGCAAGCTTCGAGTCGGCAAGCGCCTCGAAGCCGCTCCCGTCGAATTCCGGGATGCGCGGATCGTTACCGGCGAATCCATTATGGTCGATGCGAATGCTACGAAGTTCCGGCATCCCTTGCAGTCGGCGGAGACTATCGTTTCGCAGCCAGGGGCCGTTGCCATGCAGGGCGACGACTCGACCTTCGGGATTAAAGATGAAAGAGAGCGCCAGTTGCGGGCTCCCTTTTACTGCGACGCTACCGGACTTCAACTGATCCGTGGCGATGCCCCGTTCACCGAGCACTTTGAGTACGCCCCCTTTTGCCCAACCCGGCATCTCTGCGGACTCAACCTCGAGCTTCTCGACGTCGACGATGCCGCGGATTATCGCGGCCTCGTCAGGATGCAAAGGAAGGCTCAGCTCGGCTGATTGAAGCGTGCCGGTCAGACTTACGACGAAAGCGATGCCGACGAGGATTTGAATCATGAAAGTGCCGCTCTATTATAGATTGATTGTTGAATGATCCGTGATCTAGGCCGACAGTTGCGGCAGCGTTCCGCGGCTATCGCCAAATCGGTCGACGGAGACTCCGGCGAGTTGGGCCGAACGAACGAACAGATCGGCCATCGGCGTCTCGGCTTCGAGCTTCAGGTGTCGACCGCCTGCCACCGCTCCTCCGGCGTGACCGGCGATGACGACCGGCAGATCATCGTGATCGTGCTTGCGACCGTCTCCCATCGCGGAGCCGAACGTAATCAGGCAGTTGTCCAGAAGCGACCCCTCGCCTTCCGGAATGGTGCTCAGTTTCGCGACGAACCGTGCGAACTCCTCGGTCAGAAACTGATCGATCTTTTGGATCTCCGCTTCCTGCCCGGTGCTGTGCGTGAGCTGATGATGACCCGACTTAATACCCAGGTTCTCGTACGCGCGGTTCGTCTGTGCGTTGGCCAGCATGTACGAAATCACTCGTGTCGCATCGGTCTGCCAGGCGAGTGCCATCAGGTCGTACATCAGCCGAATGTGGACGACGAAATCTTGTGGGTCCGCATCGGGACGGCTGCCGGCAGGAACGTCGATTGCGGGTAGGCTCGCCATTTGAGCGATCTGTTTTTCCACCGCCCGAACGCTTTCAAAATACTCGGCGAGTTTACGGCGATCCGTCGCACCGAGTCGGTTCTGCAACCGTTGGGCGTCGTCAGCGATGAAATCCAACACGCTTTGCCGAGCGGCTGAACGCTGTTGGAACCGGGCCGCGTCGGCACCCGTGTTGCCGAACAATCGATCGAATGCGCGGCGGGGATTGATCTCGACGCCGCTCGGCTGCGTGGCACTGCGCCACGAGACGTTGGACATGTAAATACAGCTATAACCCGAATCGCAACGCCCCTCCTTGCGGCTCGGTTCCACTCCCAGTTCCAACGACGGCAATCGGGTGTGATGGCCGATCTGCTTCGCGACGACCTGATCGATCGACGCGCCCAGGTAAATGTCTTTGCCGCCGGTCTTCTTGGCTTGTACGGCGGTCAGAAACGTCGCCCCGGCGCGGGCGTGAGCCCCGGCACCGTCGCCGTTGGCCCGCGCTTTGTCGTGAGCCAAATTCCCGATGATCGTGATGTGCTCGCGAACCGGAGCCAGCGGTGCGTTGGTCTTATTAAACTTGAAATCGCGTCCCGTACCCTCCGGCGTCCAGAAATCTCGTACCATGCCGTTGGGAAAGTAGACCCAACCCAAGCGCACCGGAGGTTTGCTTGCGGTGGAGGCGGCCAGGCCGCCGGGCAGCATGCCCTCCAGCAGCGGCAATCCCATCGTCACGCCGAGGCCGCGCAGAAACGTACGTCGTGACAGCGGTTTCAAATTCATGGTTGCAATTCCTCTTGATCCTTACGATGCCAGCGGAAGGGGCGACTGAGCACCGTTTCTCGAATAATGTCCTGGAAACGAAATCCATTCGACCGAGTGCGGGCGACGATCTCGTCTAGAGCCGCACGGTCGTAGTACTCCAGTCCGCGTCCCATGGCGAAAGTCAGCAACTTACTCGCAAGGTGCCGTATGAAGTCGTCTTGCCGCTGCGAGAGGATCCGGATGAGTTCTTTTGGGCTGCTGAACTTCTCGCCGGAGGGAAGATCGCCGGCGGCGTCGATCGGTTGGTCGCGATCACGGTCGCGCCACTGCCCGATGGCGTTGAAGTTCTCGAAGCCGAAGCCGATGGCGTCCATCGTGCGATGGCACGAAACGCAAGTCGGGTTGACCCGATGCAATTCCAATTGCTTACGTAACGGCAGATCGGGCGGGGCGGCCTGAGTCTGTGCCAGTTCCGGAACGTTCTCCGGCGGCGGCGGAGGCTCTTCGCCGAGGATCGTCTCCAGAATCCAGTTGCCGCGTCGCGTCGGCGAGGTGCGGTTGGGATAGGAAGTCAACATCAGGATGCTTCCCTGAGTCAGCACTCCTTGACGCTGTGTCCCCGCGAGTGAGACCTGTCGAAAATCCGCGTTCTTATCGATTCCCGCGATGCCGTAAAACTTTGCCAGCCGACCGTTGAGGAACGAGTAGTCGGCCTGCAAGAGATCTAGCGCGCTACGGTTTTTCCGCACGATCGAATCGACGAACAACGACGTCTCGCGGAGCAAGTCGTCTTTCAGTTCGGTGCTGAACTGTTCGAACAAGTTCCGATCGACGGAGACGTCGAGTACCTTGCGCAGACCGAGCCACTGACCGAAGAAGCCTTCGACGAACGCCTCACTCCGCCGGTCTTTGAGCAGGCGTTCGACCTGAGCCGTGAGGATCTCCGGTTCGGCCAGTCGCCTCTCGGCTGCGAGTGCAAAGAGTTCGTCGTCGGGCATCGAAGCCCAAAGAAAATAGGATAACCGCGATGCAAGCGCGTAGTCGTTCACGGGAGCGATGACCGGTATGTCATCAGGCTGCCGATCGTTTTCCAGCCTGAACAGGAAGCGGGGCGAGACGAGAATGGCATGCACGCCCAGTTCGAGGGCCTCCTCGAAGGTTCGGCCTTGTGACGCTTGAGTGAGAACGAACTCGCATAGCTCGTTGAGTTCGGCGTCTGTTGCTGGGCGACGCCACGCACGGTCGGCAATCGTACGCAATGCCGTTCGCGCCGCGTCATAAGCGGACGTCGACTCGTTCGGTCGCACGCGGAGCAACGCTTGATGCGCGACGGTGAGTTTCGCATCACCCACTTGAAACGGTCCGCGCAGACCGACGCGACGCAACCCGAGTCGCGGTGCGAGAAGTGGCCTCTCCAGATGAGCGGCGATCTGCTCCCGACTCATGTCTCGCGGAAAACGATGACGTACGCGGATCGTATGGGTTCCCGCCTGCGTGGTGAAGCGCAGGCGATAGATCTGCTTCAAGGCCGTCGTGCCATTACCGGGCAACACCGGGACGTGACCGATCACTTGGTCGTCGCAGAGCAGTGTGGCTTCAACGGGGGCCTTGGCCTGTGGATCGAGCTTGACCGCCGCCTCCGCTTCGAGCCAACGCTCGTTATTGCCGCGGTCTTTTTCCTCAGGCTTCTCCACACCCCAAGCATGAATGCGAATTTCGTATTCGCCCGGCGCGGGAAACTCGAAATCAAGATAGTTCTCCGACTCGGGGATCAATTCCCAGCCGCGATCGCTCGGGTTACGCGGCTTCTTGGTGAACTTGAAGAAGACCCCTTCCGTGAACTCGTCGTACGGCAACTGCTCGGTTTTACGCAGCAGCACGGCCGTGAGCCGCTCGGCGGCGTTGAGGTATTGCTCCATCCGCAAGGGCGAAATACTGAGCACGTCGCCGATGTTGTCGAAGCCGTAACCGACGTCGTCTTCCGGGAACTCATCCGCCAGATGCAACGAGACTCCAAATAGATCGCGAATCGTATTGTCGTACTCGGTGCGATTGAGGCGTCGGACGGTCACCCGTCCCGGATCGACCGGCTGCTTCGGATCGACGTAGACGAGCACCTGTTCGAGCCAGCCGATCACCGCCTGGGCATCTTGCTCCATCGGTCGCGTCTCGCCGTCGGGCGGCATTGCGCCGGCCTTGAGTTGGCGAACGACCTTCTGCCAAGTTTTTCGATTGCCGAGTAGGTCATCCACTTTTCCGAAGCGGGCGAGATCGAGTTCGCCTTCGGCCTCTTTCGCGTTATGGCAGGCAACACAATGCTGCTTGACGAACGGCAAGACCTGCCGCTCGAATCCGTCGAGCTGAAACGTCTCCGCTTGCGCCGGATCAGGAGCAAACAGAATGGCAAGAGTGATCGCGAGGAGCGGTTTCATTTCACGCTTCCCGAGTTCAGGTATTGCACGGCCTCAGGACTCGCCCATCTCAAGACCCCGCGGCTGTTCGGTGCCGCCAGGATTTCGGCGGGAGTCGAGGTCTCGACCTCCAGACCAGGGTGATCGGTTTTCAGCTTCTCGACGTCGGCGGGCAAGACGAGTCCGTTCTTGAAAGAAACGAACGCGAGCGTACCCTTGAGCACCTTCAAGTGTTCGAGGCCGCCGTCGTAGGTGACGAACGTCTCGTGCAGGCCCAGCCGCTTCAATTTCGGCACCGTCGCCAAAGCCGGCAGGCATTTGTTCGTCACGCGGTTGGGCCGTGCCTGCGGGCTGATATGAAACTCTTCGAGATTCGGATGCTTGGCGAAGTGCGCGATGCCCGCGTCCGTTGCCCGACTATGCCCGATCGTCGCCGAACGGAGCGATTTGACCCTTGCCAAGGCCGCCATGCCGTCGTCATCGAAGGCGTGGCCGATTTTGATCTCTTCGAGCTTCGAATCGGCCAAAGCGGCGAGGCCTGAGTCGTCGTACTGTTCGATATCGCCGCCGCTACCGGGAGCAGGCGTGTTGTGATCGATACGGATTGAACGCAACTCAGACAAGTTCGTCAACAGGCCGAACGCTTGGTTCGTCAACAGCGGACCGTTACCGATCAGTTTCGTTACGCGACCCGCCGCATCGTGCCCGAGCAGAAGTACCCGCTTTCCTTCCTTGGCGGAAAGGCGGACCGATAGCTCACCTTTCAGGCTCGGCCAACCCCGCTTAGGATTCAATTCGGGTTCTGCATCGAGCCCCGCCGCCGCGGCAATCTGCTGAATGATTTTCGAGTCATCGGCATGGAGGGGCAGTTCCGCCGCTCGACCGCTGGATGCCAGACCGATAAACGCGGTCGCGCAGATGATCGCCGCAATCCTGTCGTTTCGAGTGCCGTAAGTTCTCCAGTTCCGATTCGCGGCAATTTTCATGCGATTTCGAGCCCCTTCAATGGTCCTGTGGCGGTGCCGAATGTTTTGTCGGCCAGGCCGAACTGGTTCAGCAC
>CAMCTH010000281.1 GCA_945877965.1 Planctomicrobium piriforme
GGACGATGCTTCGATCGACGGACGTGAGATGCCATGCGGCGGATCGACGCGGGTATCGGTCGTGCCGTAGCCCGATGCTTCGACCGAGCCGGCTTCGGAAGGCGACGTCTTATTTGACGACGACGAGGTGCGGCTGTGCGGCGTGCCCATGCGACGATCTCCGAGAAGTCGAAGCCGGCGGTGCGAGCGAGACGGCGGCGCGCATCGCAACCTGCATAACCGGCAAAGTTTCACCGGTGTTAAAGATCGGATTGGCGACGACGTAAGTTGAAGTCGTTTGGGAAAAAGAGCGCGACTTTAACGACGCCGGCAGTACCGGCACGCAGCGAAGGCGAAGCATCGACGACTAAGCATAAAGAAGAACGCCGCCGGCATCGTGTTGCCGGCGGCGTTCGTGGATTCAAACTTCGGTGAGCGAAGCGACCTCGTTTACTTCGCGGCGTCGAGGGCCTGTTGCAGGCGGCTCTTCGGTTGGACGCCGACGAAACGGTCGACGACTTCGCCCCCCTTGAACAGCATGATCGTCGGGATGCTGCTGACGCCGAATTGGCCGGCGGCTTGCGGGCTGTCGTCGACGTTCACCTTGCCGACCTTGATCGTCCCCGAGTATTCGGCGGCGAGCTCGTCGATCAGCGGGGCGATCATTCGGCACGGTCCGCACCAAGGGGCCCAGAAGTCGACGAGCACCGGCGTGGCCGATTGCAGGACTTCGGTGTCGAAATTCGTATCCGTGAATTCGGTGGTGTGTGCGCCCATGATCTTGGTCCTTGGCGAGTGCCGTTGAAACGTAGTGCTGAGAAGTTGATTCGCAGTGCTAAAGGTCGCACTGCCGGGAGACAGGAAACAGCTGGAAGACAGAAAACAATCGTGACGGGGAAAGGGTTGGTGATCGGACGAGCAGTTCGGTACAAACTACGCGGAGAGTTCGTCTCCGAAGTTACTCTCTTACGAGAGTACGCAGCCGTCGCAACTTAGTTCATTCACCGCTCCAACCTTCGTGACCGGCAATTATAGGGGGATGCCGCCGATCGTCAAACGCTGACGACTCGTGCCGCCCCCGCCGCTCACTCCACGTTCGATGCCGCAACCCGCGCTGAGGTACGCCATGTCGGAAACTATTTCATTTCCTTGTTATTTTGTCACGAAAGAGGGGGACGGGACGTTTCGCGGCGCCGTAGCCGAGCGAACGACGACCGACCTGCCGGCGGGGGACGTCCTTGTGCGCGTCGCCTACTCGTCGCTCAACTATAAGGACGCCTTATCGGCGAGCGGCAACCCGGGCGTGACGCGGAAGTTCCCGCATGTGCCCGGGATCGACGCCGTGGGGACGGTCGAAGCGTCGAGCAGCGACGCCTGGAAGCCGGGGCAACCGGTGATCGTCACCGGGCACGACCTCGGACAGAACACCTGGGGCGGACTCGCCGGGTTCATTCGCGTGCCGGCCGCGTGGCTCGTGCGATTGCCGGCGAATTTGCTTGCGCGCGATGCGATGAGTTACGGCACCGCGGGCCTCACGGCGGCGCAATGCGTCGAAGCGCTGTTGGCTCGCGGCGTGTCGGCGTCGCAAGGGGGCGAGGTCGTCGTCACCGGTGCATCGGGCGGAGTCGGCAGCATCGCGGTCGGCATCTTGGCGCGGCTCGGGTTCAACGTCGCCGCAGTCACCGGCAAGCCCGCGGCCGCGGAGTTACTGACGAAGCTCGGTGCGAAGACGATTCTCTCGCGCAAGGACGTCGATGACGCAAGCGGCAAGCCGCTGCTCGCGCAGCGATTCATCGGCGCGGTCGACACGGTCGGCGGCAACGTGCTGACGACGCTCGTCAAGAGTATGCAGCGCCAAGGAGTCGTCGCAGCGTGCGGACTCGTCGGCGGGATCGACATTCCGTTGACCGTCTATCCGTTCATCCTACGCGGCGTCGACCTCGTCGGCATCGACTCGGTGGAATGCCCGCAAGAACAACGCGAGCGCATCTGGTCGAACCTCGGCGGTGCATGGAGCTTGCCGCTGCTGCAAGAAATCACGACCGAGATCACGCTCGGTGACGTGCCGACGCATCTCGCGCGCTTGCTCAAGGGGGAAGCGGTCGGCCGCGTCGTGGTGAAGCCCGTTAAGTAGTCGCCGGCTAAGTAGCCGATGAGAGGCGGTTCAGCACGTTTTTCGTAATGCGGTCGACGACCGGATCGGCCGGCGTGCGCAGGCCGTGCGACCAGTCGGTTGTGCCGACGGTGAAAACCGTGCCGTTGCCGGGGGTCGTGTACAGGCCCAGGCAGGCGGCGCCGTGCTGGTCCTTGGGCCAGCGATCGTAGAACAACAACGTCGATTCGTTCCCCCACTTCGCCGGTGCTGTCGCGAGGATTTCGAAGTTCTTCGGCGTCCCGTCGCGACCGGTGGCGAACGGCAGGCCGTCGCGCGTTTCGAACTCGCAACCGTCGCACTCATAGCCGACGACCGACTGCGCGCCGCCGAACGGATCGCCCGGCTTCAAGTTCGTGCCGGCCAACGCCCAATGCTCGGGCCGATGAGTCGTGAACGCCCCGGAGCCGTCCATGTACTGGCCGTGCGAGAGATGAA
This sequence comes from Planctomicrobium piriforme, assembly GCA_945877965.1. GTDB lineage: Bacteria > Planctomycetota > Planctomycetia > Pirellulales > PNKZ01 > CAMCTH01. The sequence goes on from CAMCTH010000281.1 coordinate 2,570, forward strand.
ATCCGCCGCCGAGCAGGCCGACGCCCGTCAGCTTATTTTCGGGCCGACCGATGAGATGATGACTCCAGATTGTACTGAGCGTCGGGTTCGGCCCGTCGGCGCGATACGTTGGATCGTCGCGAAAGAACTCCTTGTAGCAGACCAACTCGTCGGCCGACGGGCTGGCTTCACGCCGAACTTGCCAGCAGCAGACGTTGCCGCTGAAGAACGCGACGTTCCCGCCCCGCGCCGCATACGCCTCGACCACGTCGCGCATCGGCGCGGACCAATACTCGTCGTGCCCGACGCTCAGCATCAGCGGGTAGCGATCGAGCAAGCCTGGCACGGTCTCCAGATCGTTGTTGACGGCATAATCGAGTTGGAATCCGTTCGTTTCCGCCCAACGAATGAACGGCAGTTCCCAACGTTGCGTGATGAAGCCTTGCGGCGGTCGATGGAAACTGACGCGGCGATTCTGTTCCTGGTTGCGACTGTTATAGGCATACAAACTGTGGCCGCCCCAGTTGTTGTAGGCGGCCATCGTGTTCGTCGAGAGTTGAAACAGCATCTTCGCCGGCCGGTGCGACTCGGCGGCTCGGACGACGAAGTAAATCAGCAGCCCCTGCGGCTTCCCCTTCTCGTTGACGAACCACGAGTCGGGGGTCGTGCGGAGTTCGTAGTAACCGCTCGGCCAGTCGACGGGAATCTTGATCTCCAACGTCACCGGCCAGCGACAACCGTGGGCCGACGCGTCGTCCGGCGTCGCATGCTTGCGCCCGTGCACGCCGCTCTGCGACCAAACTTCCTTCCGTTCGACGCCGACCCGATCGATTGCGACGTCGAATCGCGCCACGTCGGTGGAGACATGCAGCGTCAGCACGTCGCCGGCTTGAAAACTCATCTGGTTCAAGTAGCCGCTGTACTCGGGACGCGCCGGCTCCTCGGCCCGTGCGAACGATGCGGCCGTTAGTGCACCCGCGGTCGTTCCCAAGAACGTGCGGCGCGTCAGGTCGGAGTTGCGCACCTTGCGAACCGGCCGCGCGTGGTGATGTCGGGCGTTGCGAGTTTTAGTCATGTTCATCGTGCTCGGCTAAGAGGGAGGTTTTTGACCAGGGAAAGCACGGATATCACAGATTGAAGAGAAAGAGACCGAGCAAAAGCGTTTCTGATGTCTTTCTCCCCATCCGTGCTATCCGTGGTCAATTCTTGTTCTGCAATGACTTCAAGTAGGCGACGAGATCGGCGATCTGTTCGGGCGAAAAGGCTTTCCCCATCGGCGGCATGCTCGACACGGGGGACGTGATTCGTTCTTCGATCATCCCCAGCGGGATCGTCGCTTTGCCGCCGGTCGGCGGGGCGATCGTTAGCGACTTGCCGTCGTCGGCGACGAAGGTGCCCGAGACGATCGCGCCGTCGGTCGTGACGACGACGAGCGTTTCGAAACCCTTGGCGATCTTGGCACTCGGTGCAACGAGCGCTTCGAGCAGATGTTCGCGATCGGCCCGTTTGCCGACCTCGGTGAGTTCAGGCCCGACGAATCCGCCGCCGCTGTCGCCGACTTTGTGGCAGGCATTGCAGCGGACCTCGCGGTTCTGGTGAAACAACACGCGGCCGCGCTCGACGGACCCGCCGGCGAGCAGCGGTCGATAGGGTGCGAGAGGATCAGCCTCGACGACGGCGGGCGACGCCTCGCGCTCGGGATGTTCCAATTCGTCGACGGTCCACGGTCGCGAACGACTGGCCGACGCAGCGCGCACCTGGGCGACGAAGTCGGCCTCGACCGGCGCGCTGTAGTTGCCCCAGGCGCGGCGGATGTAGGTCAGCACGCCGGCGAGACGTTCATCGTTCAACACCGGACTGCCGCCGAGGCCCGGCATCTTGAGATCCCATTTTTCCTCGTTCACCGTGATCGGCCCGGTGAGCCCATGCAGTGCGACCCGCACGAGTCGATCGGGCGGGCCGTTCACCCAATCGGATTCGGCGAGCGGCGGCGCTTGCCCCGGCTGCCCGAGGCCGTTCCCCTTGTGACACGAATAGCAAGTGACGTTGTAAACCGCCTCGCCAAGCTTGTAACGTTTCTCCTCGACGGCGGTGAGCGGCGGCACGATCGGCTTCGTCGGCCGCGGCGTCGTATCGCCGGGCCAAGTTACAATCTTGCGGAGCAGCTTCGCCTGCGCGGCGGTCGCTTCTCGCGACGCCAGCTTCGCCAACAACGGCGGCTCCTTCGAGAGCACGACCGGCGTCGGCCAACGCGCCCGCGCCTGCTCCGATACGGAGAGACCGGCGACGATCGCCTCGGTCAGCCACGGCTTCCCCGACGACGATGCGAGTGCTAAATCTAGCAACGCCTCGACTCGCTCAGGCTTACCTTCGTTACGCACGGCCATCGCCAGCACTTCGATCGCACCGCAGGCCGCTTCCTTTTCGGCAGTCCAGCGTCCTTTGATGAGGCGATGGAGCATTTCCGACTCGCGTCCTTCGCAGCCGCTGACGATGGCGGCCCGATAAAGCTCGGTCGGTTCACGGGCCAAGCAATCGGCCAGTAGATTGTCGGCTTGCTCGAGTCGCAACCCACCGAGCGTCAGCATCGTTTGAAATCGCGCTTGCCGATGTGCCGTGTCGTACGCGAAATGATAAATGCAATCGTATAATGCGGCCCCGGTCGGCGCTCCCGGCGTTCGTTCTGCCAGGCGAATCGCCGCACTGAGCGTGTCGTCACCCCCCTCGCGCTGCAAGACGGCGTCGAGCGTCGGCCAAGTGAGCGCCCCCAGAGCGTCGAGGGTCCACAGGGCGTGGTGCTTGCCGATCACACGAGGCTTTTGCAGATACGCTTCCAACTGCGGAACGGCGTCGACGGCTTTTCGTTCGATCAGCAATCGCTGGGCCGTATCGCGCGCCCAACCGTTCGTGCGCGCGAACTGTTCGACGAGTTGCGACGACGTTAAGCCGCCGAGCTTTTGCAGAGGATAACGAATCGCGTTCTCGTGTGTGATCCGATAGATCCGGCCCATGTGCACCGGCGTATCGAGGCCGCGGTCGAGGATTTGTTTTCTTAGATACGGCATCATGAATATGACGTGTTCGATGATGCCGCGGTACAGATCGCAGATGTACAGAGCACCGTCGGGGCCCGTCCGGGCGCAAACCGGCCGGAACCGTTCGTCGCGGCTCGCCAGAAGTTCGCGTCCTTCGAACGCATTGCGAACTTTGAGATGCACGTCGTCTCCCTCGAATAAATCGAGCCGCACCAAGTTGCCGCCCGCCTCGGGAATGACCGCGCCGCGAAACCAACTTGGAAACATCTCGCCGCGGAAGATCGTCGGGCCGCAGGCGATCGTGAACGTTTTGAGCGTGCCGTCTTCGCGGAGTTCGGTACCGCCCAGCGTGATGCCCGGCGTGACGCGGATCGGGAAGACCTCGTGGGCGTCGGCGCCGAGGTTGACGTTCAAGCCCGTGTAGGCGGCGCGACCGCGGAGCGGCGGCTGCACGTGCTTGTTGCGAAGCGCGTATTCGGACGGTATCAGATCGACGTGCAGCGACGAGTTTTCGTAGTTGTAAAACAGTCGCCCGACGTCGTCTTGCGTGATGCCCCATTGGCCGCGTAAAGCGGTCGGCTCTTCGATCAGCTTGCCGTCCACGAAGCGGTGCCGCACGGTCGACTTGGCGTTGTACATCCAATTGTCCATCGCGTGGAACAGGCCGTTGTCGGTGTGTTCCGGATTGCCCGGCTGCCCATACTTGCCGACGAGCGTTTTTTCGTCGCACTTCAAGTCACCATCTTTGTCGACGCAGTACCAGAGGTTCGGTGGTTCGGCGACGAGGACTCCACCCTGCACAAAAGAAACGGTCCGCGGCATGACGAGTTTATCGAGGAACACCGTCGACTTGTCGTAGAGCGTGTCGCCGTCGGTGTCTTCCAAGACGAC
>CAMCTH010000282.1 GCA_945877965.1 Planctomicrobium piriforme
CAGCATCCGCCGCGTGAGTGCGACGTTGGAAAGATCGGCGGGCGAACTCGGGGCAGTATTCGTCAACTTTTATCGTCGGGACATGGCCGCGGATTCATTCGATCCGCCGACGACCGTGAGGCTGCCCTCAGGTTTTGTACCGTGGCTCGGAAGCAATTCCAGCGGGCGCGACTACGTGCAAGGATACGCAGTTCGTCGCCGATCGACCAGTCGAAACGCCGTGTCGGTCGTTAGGAACCGGCAGGAGCTTCGTCGAGCACGAGCGGAACTCGCAGGATTTTGCCGTCGCGTTCGACGGTCAATTCGAGTTTGCGGCGATCTTGAAACAAGAGCTTTTCGAAATCTTCGCCGGTCGTAAATTCTTCGTCGTTGACGGCATAAATCCGATCGACCGGCAAGAGTCCGGCTCGTTCGGCAGGCGATGTCGGCACGACGCGCTTGATCAGCACGCAACGGGGCTCGGCCTCATCGCGCACCCAGGTGATGCCGATCCGAATCGGCGGGCCTTCGAGCGTGACCTGAACTTCGCGCGGCTCGCCGCCGATGCGCCCGACGATCGCGAGCGTTGCCGGTTCGGTTTCGGTCGAGACGAGTTGTTGGAAGCGTTGATTCGACGAGAGCGCTTCGCCGTTCCAACTGACGATGCGATCGCCGACGACGATGCCGGCCGTTGCGGCAGGCGTGCGACGGAAGACCGACGAAACGACGAGGCCGCGCTCGGACGTTTCCTCGGCCTTCCACGTGAGACCAAGACGACCGGGGAGCGCTGCGAGCGGCGCTTCGAGCGTGCTGCGTTGCCGTTCATCGCGCCCTTCGCGAGCCGACTCGACGCGGAAGGCCGGCAGTTCGTCGGCGTCGGCCAGGTCAACCGCCACGTCGATCAGCAACCGCGTGACGCTTTGCACGCCGTCGAGATTGAGCTTCTCGGTATCGTCGCTCGGTCGATGGTAATCGTCGTGCTTGCCGGTGTGGAACATCAGCGACGGAATGCTGTAGCGAAAGAAGTTGTAATGGTCGCTGTCTTCCTGCATTTTCCAGAGATAGTCGAGCGTGAGACCGTCGGTACCGTTCTGCATGCTGATGAGGCGACGCAGGTCGGGGGCCGTCCGCACGCCGTAGACTTCGAGCTTGTTTTGTCGCAGCCGTCCGACCATGTCGAGATTGATCGCGCAGCGAATGCGCGACCGAGCGACCGTCGGTTCGAGCAGCCAATGCTGCGAACCGAGCAGCCCTTTTTCTTCGCCGTCCCAGAGGGCGATCAGGATGCTGCGGCGATGCGCGCCGGCCAGCATCTTGAGCCCTTGAGCCGCTTCGAGCAGGGCCGAGGTGCCGCTGGCGTTGTCGTCGGCGCCGTTGTGAATCCGACCGAGCGGGCCGAAGCTGTTGGAACGCGTCCCGTAGCCGACGTGATCGTAGTGCGCGCCGATGAGAATGACTTCCTTGCTCAGCACCGGGTCGGAACCGGGCAAGATCGCCAAGATATTACGCATCGAACCGTTGAACGACTGCGTATAGCCGCCGTCAATCCCCGCCGGGTCGAGGCCGATCTTCTCGAACTGTTCGACGAGATAACCCGCCGCAGCCCGACCGCCGCGCGAGCCGGCCTCGCGTCCTTCGAAGGTGTCGTTCGCCAGCACCGCCGCGTGGCTGCCGATTTCTTCCGCCGTAACCGAGTTTTTCGCCGCCAATCTGGCCGCTAACTCCGTTGCCTGGCTCGAAGTGGCAAAGCCGATGGCAACGATGACGACGGGGAACCCGCGCAACATAGGCGAAGTCTCAGAGTAGAGATAAGGAAGTGAACGAGGCCGCCCGCCTAGCGACCGGACGCGGAATTGTATCGGACCCCGTCGACGAGGAAACGGCAGAACCGGCCGATTTCGGCGCGAATTGCGAACCCTTGTGAATCCGATGCCTCCCAGTTTACGACGGGAAGCGGCAAAAGTGTTTGCAGATCACCCAAAGAAGCGGACGAAACGGCTTGCCGCGGTCGAAGAAAAACCTAGAATCGAGGCTTCCTCGGAGACCCTACGCGAGCGGCGGTCGCCGAGGACTTGAAGTTGACATGCCACGGAGAGGTGGCTGAGTGGTCGATAGCGTCGGTTTGCTAAACCGATGTACGGGGGTAACCCCGTACCGGGGGTTCGAATCCCCCCCTCTCCGCATTTTGTGTCTGATGAAAACGCTAAGTAGCGACGAGTTCGCTACTTAGCGTTTTTCATGCGCCTTGCGCAAACCTCTTTGTTACAAAATTTTTGTAATATCGGTGCAAGAGGAGCGCGGAAATGGGACGCAGTTCTAAGCGTCAGTCGACCCGCTATCGGGTCGGGAAGGTTTCTTATTTTCAGTACCACGGCTCGTGGTACGTCTACTACCGCGAGGCGGGCCGCAACGTCCGCCGGCGGGTCGCCACCGACAAAGATGAGGCCGCGGCCGCCGCGGCCCAGATCAATGCGCAGTTGGCCACAGCGCTACCGACGTTCTTCTCATTCCAGCCGATCGCGATCGACGATCTGGTCAAGCTGTACCTCGACTTCCACGAGTATACGGCCCGGTCGGCCCTCGGCACGATCGACCGTTACCGTACGGCGCTGCGGCACCTACAGAGTTACTCGAAGGAATGCGGTCGTCGGGGGCGGCAGGCCCACGAAATCAACGTCGACGCCCTGGTTCGGTACCTCCGCGAACTCAAGGTCAGTCCGAGCGGCCGCAAGCGGCCACTGCGTGACAAGGGCGTCCGCTTCGTTTTAGAGACCTGCCGATCCCTTTACACGTTCGCTCACAAGCGACGGCATCTCCCGCCCTACTCGGAAAACCTGTTCAGCGAGTCTGCCTCGAAACGGAACCGCAATTGGGATGCGAAGCCGATTTTCATCTTCGACGAGCAAACGGAGTTGAGGTTCTTGCAGGTGGCCGAGGGCTGGGAGTTCGCGGCGCACTTCACCATGGCCAAGACCGGCATGCGGCCGGGGGAGGTCAGCCACCTTTTAGTCGAGGAACTCGATTTGGAAAACGGCTGGTTGCACGTTCGCAATAAGGCCGAGATCGGCTGGCTCGTGAAGACGCGCGAAGAGCGTGACGTGCCGTTATGCGACGCCTTGCGCGCCGTACTACGGAAACAGATCGCCAGCCGTAAGGCCGGTCTTGTCTTCGTTCGTTCGCAGTATCTGCCGCCGGCCGAACCGTGGACTCGGCGTCGGATGCAACGCGAGGTCGAGCTACGGATTTCCCAGGCGGAACGAAAGCAAAAGGATACCCTGACGCGCCAGGAACGTGCCGAATTGGCCGAGTCAGTATGGCGTGACGCCGGTGTGTTGAAGCGCGACGGCTTGCGAAGGTCGTTTCTTCACGTCGCCGCTCGGGCCGACTTGCCGGACATGACTTGTCCAAAGAGTTGGCGGCACACATTTTTTTCGAGACTCAGCCACTACATCGTGAAGCTACGGACGAAGTCCGACGCGCGCGAATCGGCCAGCATTCGCAACACTTGGCGCTCGATCACCTCGGGTCGGTCGAGCTGCTCCTCGGCGGCCAATCTCAGGAGTTCGTCATCCGGCATGCTGCTCCAGAGAAAGTACGCGAGCTTGGAAGCGAGTTTGTACTGCCTGAGCGTTGCGGGGGACTCGCCCGTTGCGGCGGTTTGGAACAGAAACTGTGGCGACACGAGCACGAGCGCGAGCGTTTCGCGGAGCGTCGCTTCGAGCGTCTTTAACTCCGGCAAGAACGAGGCGTAGGTCTTAGCAAAGCGATCGACCTCTTCGTCGGTCGCCGGGCGACGATAGGCTCGCGACATGAATCGCCGCAGCACCGCTTCGACGTATGCGTCCGGGTCGCCGTCGCGCAGCGGCGAGTCGAACAGGATGCGCGTGTGATGCTCGGGGGGCCAAACGTCGGTGAGCGGCGCCTCGAACTCCATCCATTCGACGACGACTCGCGGCATGACGGGGTTGCGCGGTTTCTGAAAGAGGTTTTCATCGTTGAGCGTCCCGTCGTCATACAAGTTTTGCGGTGTGATCGTCAGCGAGTCGGGCTGCGGATCGCCTTGCTTGGTGCGATTCTTCTGAGCTGTGTAATTTTCGATGTGTTCGCGAAACTCGAAGACTTGCGGCGCATCGGGATCGTTGACCAGCCTGACCGTTCCGATTGGCTCGATGATCTTCGTCGAGCTGTTGGAAATGAGATAGTACTCTCCCATTACGAGTCGAAGCGGTACCTCGTGCACACCCCGCGGCATGACGGCCGCCGCTTTGATGCGGACGCGGAACTCGCCCGTCTGCGGAAACTTGCGAATGCCCATTCCCAAGCCGCGCTGAAGCGACCGCCGCCGCCCCAAATGCCGACCTCGTTGTTGGGCATTCTTCCCGGCGACGCGTCCGACTTCCATTCCTGACGCGTCTGCTGCGTTTCGGGCTTATCCGGATCGACGATCGCGCCGGCCATTGCGCGTCGCGCGCATTCGAGATAGAGGTCCAGTTGCTCAGGACCCATCCGCATGAGTTCGGCCGTGTTGTTAAAGCGATAAGGTTTGACCGGATCCTTCGGCAGGCGGTCGCTCCATTTCAACTCGAAGCCCATCAAGTCGCGCATCGTGTTTTGATATTCGACGTTTGTCAACCGCCGCATCTTCGGGCCGATGCCGGTCGCCGTCTTGTCTTCGGAGATGCGTTGCCGTTCGACACGCTCCAGTTCCCGCAAGCTTGTGCGGATCCACTGAACCATTGCTTGGCGTTCTTCCGCTTACGGTTGCGGCTCGTCCTCCGGCGGCATGGCGCCGCTTTCGAGTATCTCCAAGATGAGTTCCCAGCGTTCGACCTCGGGCCCTGCGGCCGGCTCAGCGCCGAGCGTGTGCAGAGCGAGGCCCGCTTTGCTTTTGTCGGGGCCGTGACATCGCACGCAGTGGCACTTGAAGAAGCCCGCCGCTTCCCTGGGGGTGAACTTGCCGACGGAATGTTCGACGGCCTGCACCGACAGGGCACTGACGAGCAGCAGCAACAGGCTCGCCGCAACGAGGCGATCGGGGATCCTCGCTTGCCGGGTGGCGTCTGTTGTTGAGAGTTGCGATAGCAACGGCATCACAACCTATTTTGATTTTTGAAGAAGCGCGGCCATCGCGCGGCCCAGTGCGTCACCGGTCCCGTAGTAGGTTTCGGCGTTGTGGTTGTAGTGATAGCCTTGATTGTTCGGCGAAACATCCGCTTCGCGCCACAGGTCGCGGGTATCGACCGCTTTGACGTTCCCTTTGAACTCGGGGTACTTTCCCTTGTCGCCATCGACGGCCAGTTGAGCTTCGGCGATCTGTAGGCCAAATCCCTCGCGGCCGGGATTGCCGCAGCCGGTAGCCAACACGAACTTCGCGTTCGGGGAATCGAAGTCTTTGCGCAACGTCTTGATGAGATGGACGAGGTTCTGTTCGTAGCGGCCGGCCAGGGCGGCGCTTTGGTCTTTGTGTCCCTGCCACCAGACGAAGCCCGCAACTTCGAAACCCTGGCCTTGGTAACCCGGATAGTACTTCTCGAGGTTCTTCAGCACGGCTTTCGCATGAGCCGTGTCGGCGTCGTACTGACGACCGGCATACCAGGGAACCGGCTTCGGATCCGCACTCTTGTCCCAAAAGTTGGCGACGTCCTTGTAGCCCGCGTAAATCTTCCCTTCGAACTCAAACTGCTCGCTACCGGGGGGCAGCAGGTCCCAGCCGAGGCTGCGGTTGCCGATGCACGCCTTAAGGAGCAGTACCGGTTCGTCATGTACTAACCCCATGACATGCCCGAAGCCCAACTCCGGGCCGAACGCCCCTTTCGGCGACAGCCATTCGTTTCGCATGTCGCCGAACTTTTCCATGTTTTTGTAATCGACGCCCCGTTGATCCATGACATGGACGTAACGCACATCCTGCCGCGTCGTCCAACTGCCTGCGTCATCCACCAAGTGCGGATACATTCCCTTTTCTTTGACCAGATACTCGAGCGAGCCCTTCGTCTCTTTCGGACCTACTCGACCGAAGCCGAGCATGTTGGACTGTCCCATCATGATGTAGACCTGCACCGGCTTGCTCTGATCGGCCGGCTTACCGTTGGGGTCGGGCAGATCCTTCGGCACGTCGGCCGCGACAGCCGTGAGGGCGCAAGAGAGCAGCAGCAGAGCGGCGAGCAGGAACGTGGGCTTGGCGTGTTGCTGGGTCATCGGGGCTGTTCCATGGGCATGGGGGCACGGCGATTAGCGAAAAGGCGATGCCTCAATTATAATTCTGATGAACCTTGTAACTGCGACATAAAAGCATGTTTTAGCGACAGGTACCCGCCATTGTCCCAAGTACGCCGTGTCGCCCTGATGCTGGATTTGCGGTGGCCGCTGAAGCGGCATGCCCATATCTTCGCCGGTACGCAACGTTATGCCGACGAACAAGGCTGGGACTCATTCATCGATGAGTATGCCGACGAGCATCTTTCCAAACCGTCGACGAAGTCGTCTCCCT
>CAMCTH010000283.1 GCA_945877965.1 Planctomicrobium piriforme
GACGTGCGTCTTGTCGGCCCGGCCGTCGCGGTCGGCGTCTTCGAGCACGATGATCTTGTCGTTGGCCGTCTTGCCCGGCTCGATCTGCGGATAGGTCTCGCTCGTGGCGATCCAGAGCCGCCCTTGCGGATCAAAGTTCATCTGGATCGGCTTCGCCAACAGCGGATCGGCGGCGTAGAGATTGATCTCCAGCCCCTCGCCGAGTTGTAACGCTTGACGTTCCAACTCGGGATCGGGAGGCGGGATGTCTTTGAGGTCGCGCTGCGCGAAGGCGGGCGACGCAAACAGGGCGAACACGATCGACAACCAAATCGCGCGCAGGTTTGGCCCCCCTCGCCCCGCGCAGCGGGGAGAGGGGCCGGGGGTGAGGGGGCCGCTCGCTGCGGCCATGCCCCACTTCGCATCACCCCTCACCCTATCCCTCTCCCCGGCGTACCGGGGCGAGGGGAGCAAACCAGAGTTTGTGTAAATTGTATTGTTACTTTGCATCGGCGTTGCTCGCTTTCTTCATCTCGGCCGCGAGCCGGACCCGCAACTCGGCGATCTTTTTTTCTTCCGCTTCGATCAACGGATCGAACGCAAACACCTCTTCGGCATTCTTTCCTTGCTCATGCTTGCGGAAGCCGAAGAGATACGTCTCATTCTGCGGCCGCCAGCGGTGGAAGAAGAGTTCGTTCTTTCTGATGATGGCTTGGCGCAGGGCTTCAGAGTCGTTTAATTTTAATACCGGCAGCCCCACTTTCATGATTGCGTACCAGAGATAACCAACGTCCGTAAGGTCTTGCCCATTGGTCGTAAGCGGTCCTCCCCATGCGTACGACACCATGCGATCACCTCTTTGTGGTCCGCCGGTTGAATTTTGCTTTAAGTCGGGTTCATTCAGCGAACGATCAACTAGATCGGTATAAAAATGCTTCCGCCTCGTTGCGATTTCGACGAGCGCCGCGGAATAACGTTCGATGTTCTCGTTTTGCTGAGCGGCGCCTGCGAATGGTTGGCCTTCAGCTAGTTGCAAAATAGGCCCCAACAGCACGATCCGCGCCTTCGTCTTCTCCAATTCATCGAGCAACTTGTTGTAGCCGTCGATGAATTTGGGTAGTCCCGCTTCGCCGCCGAAGGCTTCGACGTTGCCGTAGCCGACGAAGATCACTGTCGGCTTGGCGGCATTGACTTGATTGACTAACGCCTTGAACCCGTCGGCCTGCGTGCCGAAGCCGGCTCGCGATTCGCCCCAGACCGTGTCGCCGCTCCAGCCGAGGTTGCGAAACGTTACGTTCCGCTCCGGCCACGCCATGGTCAGCATCAGTTCCCAGTAGCCGTACTTTTGCTCGCGCTCGATCAGCGTGTTGCCGAGGAACACGACGCGGTCGCCGTCGAATAGTTCAAACCTGGGCAGTTCATGCTTGGGGGCTTCCGACTTGGGCGTGGGCGGTTCGGCCGCGCCGGCGATCGTCGCCGCGGCAACGAAGAGCCAACTCCAGCAGGCGGTGCGCATAGACTCTCTCACAACGGAGTGATTGGGCGTGCTTGTCGGGGAACTATTTGTCGGCTTACTTGGCGACTTATTTATCGGCGGCGGTTTCAGCGACGAGTGCCGAGATGTTTTGCGAGTTGAACAGGATGTGCGTCCGCATCGCCTCGCGGGCCCCTTCGACGTCGCGATCCGTGACCGCCTCCAAGATGCGGGCATGCTGCTCGAAGGCCGCCTTGTTGCCGAAGCGCCCGAGCGCGCGACGGCGACTCTCGATCAGCAGTTCCTGCACGGGCGACAGGATGATCTGAAACAGCGGGTTGCCCGTCGCTTCGCAGAGGACGGCGTGGAACCGCACGTCGGCGTCGACGTGCAGTCGCAGTGAATTCTTCGGGTTGCCGAACGTTCGTTGGGCTTCACGCAGCGAACGCAGGTGAGCATCGGTCCGATGTTCGGCCGCCAGGGCCGCAATGGCCGTCTCCAGCGGGAGCCGCACCGTGCAGAGATGCTCGAAGCGCACGAGCCCGCGCTTCAGCATCCAAGAATAATTGAGCAGTTGATGGCTGCCGTCGGGCAGAGCGATCCGGGTTCCCGAACCTTGGCGACTGCGGACGAGACCGAGGGCCGACAGGCGTCCGATCGCTTCGCGCACGACGCTGCGGCTGACTTGCCATTGTTCGGCCAGGTCGCGTTCGGGAGGAATGCGATCGTTGGGCTGCAACTTGCCCGAGAGGATCAGCTTTTCCAAGTGGGCGACGATCTCCGAGACGCGATCGGCCGTCGTCGGAGTTTTGGATTTCGTCATCAATTCACTTGAGCGTTTGTAAGTAGGCGATGAGATCGCGCAGTTCCGCGGGCGTCATTATTTTATCCATACCTTGCGGCATGATCGAGAGCTTGCCGGGGGCGATCGTCTCGATTTCGCTGCGAGCGACGCGAATCTCCTCCTTCTGCGGCGTGCGAAGATAGATCGCCTCGGGCGTTTGACGCGTCGGCAGGCCGATGACGACCCGACCGTCGGACGTTTCGACCGCCAGGCTTTCGTAATCGCGCACGAACGACGCGCTGGGATAGATGATCGCTTCCAACAGATCGAGCCGCGAGCGGATGCGGCCAACTTGCGTCAGATCGGGCCCGACGGCCATGCCGCGCGGGCCGACGCGATGACACGAACTGCACGCAGTCTTCACCATCTGAAAGACGGTTGCGCCGTTCTTGGCATCGCCGCCGTCGAGTTGCGTTGCGAGTTCCGTCAGCCGAGCGCGTTGCATTTCGATATCGGCGTTGATCCGTTTGAACAGCGGTTCGGCGGCGGTGCGAGCTTCAGGGGGAAACGGCGCGAGCAACTTTTCGAGGCTGGACGAGGCGACGTTCTCCAGGCCCGGCGAGGTGGCAAGGGCGTCGATGAAGCGCAGGCCTTCGGCCGCGGTGTCGATCTTGGCGAAGGCCGGCAGTAGCGCCGGTAATTCCATCGGGCCGGCCTTGCGAACCGCGTCGAGCAGCAGCGTCCGTTGCTCGACGTCGAGCGGCGCGATGCCGAGCACCTTGGCGGCGGCGGCGCGATCGAGCGGATCGGCGGCCGTGGTGAGTCGCGTCGTCAAATAGAGATAAATGCGAGCGTCGAGTGGCGGCAAGCGATCGCCGAGGGCATTGAGAGCCGCGATCCGGAGATCGTCGGGCAGTGCGTCGCTGCGGGCAATCGCCAGCAGCGGGTCGGCAAAGCGTTCGCTGCCGACGCGCGTGGCGGCCGACACCGCCTGGCGAACGACGGCATCGTCGGCGAGTTCGAGTTGAGCCGTCAATCGCTCGGCCCACGACGGTGGTAGCGTCTTGGCATCGAACTCGCTTCGCTCGATCACTTCCAGCAGCAAGCGACGTTGCGCGGGATCGAGCTTCGCATCGGCCAACGCCGTCGCGACGATCTGTTGCACGCGCTCGTCGGTCTTGTAGGCGAGGATCGTATCGCGGAGCAACTCGGCTTCGTCGACGGCGACGACCGCCGGCAAAAGGCGACGCTTCAAGTAACCGAGTACGCCGTCGACCCAATCGGCATGCCGACGTAACACTTCGATCGCGGTACGTTGTAAACGAGCGTCTTCGACGTCGAGCAGTCCTGAGACGACGTCGAGCGTCAATCGCGCATCGGCGTTCTGATCCAGAGCGATTAATGACCCACGGCGCACGGCGGGGTTCGCATGTTTAAGTCCGGCGCTCGTTGCTTCGCCGTCGTTGATTTCGATCAGGGCGTAGATCAGGGCATGTTCGAGGAATCGATCGGCGTGCGAGTCTTTCAACGCTGCCAACAACGTCGGCACATATTCAGCTCGCTTGGTCCGTCCCAGCGCGGTTGCCGCTTCACGACGTACGGCCGGATCGGGGTCTGCGAGCAACTCGCTCAATTTTTTGAATGCCGCCTCGTCGCGCAGCTTGCCGAGCGCGTGGGCGGCGATTTGACGCAGGCGGGGATCGGTCGACTGTGCCGTCGCATGTAGTTTGCTTTCTGAATCGGTCACGCCGCTTCGGGCGATCGTCCAAGCGGCGGCCTGAGGCGTCTTCGGCGTTTCCTTTACTGCGGCATCCGTTCTTCGAATCCGATAAATGCCGCCGAGGATTTCGGGCTTGGCGATTTGCGAGTTGGGGCAGGCGATGCGGAACCAGCCGCCGGTGTCGACGACGAGTAGCGAGCCTGCCGGGTCTTCGATCACGTCGGTGAGGTGGACGTCTTGATTCTCGGAGACGAGGAATTCTTCGTCGTCGCCGCGGAAGCTTGCTCCTTCGCGGGTTAGCTTGGTGCGGATCATCCGGTGGGTGTTGAACTGCACATGGAAGAAATTGTCGCGATAGTCGGCACCCCAGGCCGAGCCGCGAAAACGTGTGATGCCGGCGGGCGCGACTCGGCCGTAGCGGCGGACGGCGGGCAATAGATCGCCGGTCCGTTTGAACTCTTCCAGGCACTTTTGATCGCTGCGCGGATAGACGCCGCCGTAGACCCAGTGGATCAGCGCGTCGACACGGTCGGGGACGTTGTCGTAAATGGCGACGGTGCCGATCGGCTCCCCTTCTTCGGTGAAGTCGACTTCGACCGGGTTGTCCATGCCGCCGCCGGCGAAGACCTGCACGTCGGAGCCGTCGGGCTTGCACGAAAAGAGGCGGGCCGCGAGGCCTTTGCTGATTGTGTTTCCTTGCTCGTCGGTGAAGGTGTGGCCGTGGCGACCGTCGCACCAGTAGATCCGACCGTCGGGGCCGAGGAAGCAACCGTGAATGTCGGCCGCGTTGCCAGTGAAGCCGAATTCGGAGACGAGAATCGTCCGTTCGTCGGCGACGCCGTCGTCGTCGGTGTCGCGCAGTCGCCAGATGTGCGGCGGCGACGCGGTGTAGATCGCGCCGTCGTGCCAACAGGCTCCCATCGGGAAGACCATCTTGTCGGCGAACGTCACGACGCGATCGAACTTGCCATCGCCGTCGGTGTCTTCGAGACGCTTGATCGAGTGGGGCAACTGTGCGAGCAGATCTTTGGCGTAGAGATTATCGCCGGGGCCGTCGCAGATGTAGAGCCGGCCGCGATCGTCGAAGCAGCCCATCGTCGGATGTTGAACGAGCGGCGGGCCCGCGACTTGCTCGATCGTGAAGCCGGGCGGAAGCTGCCACTTCGGCGGTTCGTCGGCCGCCGCGGCGCTGCGTGTCGTCAGAGCAGCGAATACCGAGAACAAGAGGATCGATCGGCAAGCGACAAGCATGTTCAACGGACTCCGACAAAGTTCGATTCGCGGCGGATCAAGTCGAAAGAGGCGTCGCAAGGCGTTAGTCGTCGAGGTCGACTTTCGTCGCCGGCGGCGCGGTGCCGAGGAGTCGACAAATCGCGTTTCGCTCGGCGAGCAAAGTCGGATCGGGCCGCGCGGGATTGAGTCGCGATTGCACTTCGTTCAAGGCGGTATGCAAGTCAACTTCGGCGGCGCGGCGGTTTTGTTCTGCGAGATGAACCCGGGCGCGACGAAGCAACCAGGCGCTATGATAGCGACCGATGAGAAGTTCAGCTTCGATCATCGCCGCCGCCTCGGCGCGATGTTGCGGTGTGCCGGTTATCAAGGCGTCGCAATACGCATGTTGTAAGACGGGGCTCGCGGTTCGTTGCCAACCGTCGCGGAGGCCGGTGAGTTGGCTCTGCTGATCGCCGGCGGTTTGTTGTACGTCGGCGCGCAACAGGTACCACTCGACCTCGGGTCGCACGGCGAGGGCGTCCGTCAGATCGGCGATCGCCGGAGTCGTGTTCCCGGCGACCGCGTGAAGTTCGCCGCGCAGTGCCAGTACGGTAGCACGCAACTGTTTTTCGTCGGTCTGTAGCAACTCCTCGACGAGGGCCAAGGCGCGGGGCGAATCGCCGCGACGCGCCAGCACCCGGGCTAACTCCAACTGCGCCGGGCTAAAAGCATCGTCTAGTTTTAGCGACGCGAGCAGATCAACCTCCGCGGCGGAATAATCCCGCAAGGCCCGCCGCTCGCAAGCGCGACGATAGAGCAATTCGGCCGTCGCGCCGGCCCGGGCGATCTCGGCATCGATCGCTTCGATCACATGTTCCGGCCCGTCGTGCGCACGAACGATCGCCGTTGTGCAACTAACTAGAACGAGGGCTAAGACAACGCGTCGGATCACGGCGATTTCTCCGAGCGGCGTTTGACGATCGTCAGATAGGGGTCGAGCGAGAAGTCGGTGCTGTTGAGATTGTTGTTGTGCCCTTCGATGGCCAGGATGTTTTCGTCGTCCTCCAAATACTTCAGCGCGTCTTTGAGCGAGAAGTATTGGAAGCCGGTCGCGTTATGACTTTCCACGTCTTTCACCTTCGCGCCGCTGCCTGCCTCGACGCCGACGCGGAGAATTTCGTGGCCGTTGAGATACGCGATGAAGGCGTCGTCGAAGTTGATGACCAGCCCGAGATCGACGATTTGCTCGCGCTCGCCGGGGCCGAGCTCAAAATCGTTCCGGAG
>CAMCTH010000284.1 GCA_945877965.1 Planctomicrobium piriforme
GAACTTCGTCGTCTGCTGTACTATCTCATCGACACGGTCCTCGAACGCCCCGCCGCTGAAACGCCCGCCTCGCCGACGATCGTCCCCCTGTCGATCGTCGCCGCCAAATAAATAAGCTGCACCACGGAGTCACGGAGGACACGGAGAGAAAAGACATCCACAGGTAACGCAGATTTCACAGATGGGAGTGAGTGCCTCTTTCTCAACTGTAAAGTCTGCGTAATCTGCGGACGAGCTCTCTGATCTCTTCTCCGCGACCTCCGTGCCTCCGTGGTGAACAACTCACACCATGAATGTCACTCGCGAAATTCCTGATCTGCCGACGCTTGCGCGGCTCTTCTATCCGGTGATCGCCGCCGAGCCGTCGTCGGAGCTGGGCCGGTTTACTCGCACGACGGCGGAGGAACTGCCGGCCGGCTTTCGTGAACTCCTGGCCCACGACGGCCACATGACCGTCACGATGGAGCGATTCCACCGCAGCACGGTCGACGTCGAAGTGCTCGATCGGACGACGGATCCCGACGGCCGACATTACTCGCGCAAGATTTTGCTCCGCACGCAGAAACCGCACGACTCAACCTCCGGCGGTCGCGGTCGCGTCGTGCAGTTTGGAATCGTGCGGTTGAACCTCGACCACCTGGCCCCCGACGTCCGCGCAGAAGTGCTCGGCGAAGGGACCCCGCTGGGGCGCGTGCTGATCAACCACGGCGTCTTGATGAAGGTCCGCCTGATCGCCCTCTGGCGGATCGAGCCCGGCCCCGATTTATGCCGCGCACTGGAACTCGATCGCCCAACGACGATCTACGGCCGGACCGCCATGATCGACTTCGAAAACGACCCCGCAATTGAATTGCTGGAAATCTCCGCCCCGGTGGGGGAAAATCAGAAATCAGAAATCAAAAGTCAGAAATGACGCAGCCGTGCAGAATGACTTTACTTCTGATTTCCGATTTCTAACTTCTGACTTCTCATTTCTGACTTTATGAAAATCGTCTACGTCGCTTCCGGTGCGGCCGGCATGTACTGCGGTATGTGTCTGCACGACAACACGCTCGCCCGGGCCTTACTGGCCGCGGGAGAAGAGGTGCTGCTCACGCCGACGTACACGCCGTTGCGGACCGACGAGCCGAACGTCAGCACGCTGCCGCCGATGATGTTCGGCGGGATCAACGTTTACCTGCAGCAGAAGTCGGCCCTGTTTCGCCACACGCCGTGGTTCTTGGATCGCTTGCTCGACAGTCCCGCGCTAATCAACTTCGCGACGAAGTTCGCGCCGACCGTCGATGCGAGCAAACTCGGGCCGATGACCGTCTCAATGCTGCAAGGCGAGGATGGGCATCAGCGCAAAGAGATGTCGAAGCTGGTCGAATGGCTGAAGACCGAGCGTCCCGACGTCGTGCATCTGTCGAACTCGATGCTGCTCGGGATGGCCGGACCGATTCGCCGCGCGCTTCGCGTTCCGGTCGTCTGCTCACTGTCGGGCGAAGACATCTTCCTCGAAAAGCTCATCCCGCCGTACTACGAGCAAGCGCGACAACTGCTCCGCGATCGAGCCGGCGACGTCGAGGCCTTCACGTCGCTTAATCGGTACTATGCCGACTACATGACCGAGTACATGGACCTCGATCGCATCCGGGTCCACATCATTCCGCACGGCCTGAACATGCAAGGCCACGGCATGCGACCGGCCCGCGCGGCTGGCGAACCGTTCACGATCGGCTACTTCGCGCACGTTTGTCCCGAGAAGGGGCTGCACCTGCTGGCCGAGGCGTTCCGCATTCTGTGCGAGAACCGCGACCTGCCGCCGGTCCGTCTCGTCGCGGCCGGTTACCTCGGCAAGGGTGATCGGGAGTATCTCGACACGATCACGCAACAGTTGGCTTCGTGGGGATTGGGCGATCGGTTCCAATACTTGGGCGAGCCGGATCGCGACGAAAAGATTCGCATCCTGCAAACGTTCGACCTGATGAGCGTGCCGGCCGTTTACCGCGAGAGCAAAGGCCTGTCGATTCTCGAAGCGCTGGCCAACGGCGTGCCGGTCGTGCAGCCCGCCCATGGATCGTATCCCGAGATGGTTCACGACACGGGCGGCGGCGTGCTCTGCGCGCCGGAGAATCCGCACGACTTGGCGGAGAAGCTGGAACGGTTCGTGCGCAATCCCGCGCTGGCCGAAGAGCACGGTCGCCGCGGACATGCGGCCATTCGCGAGCGTTACACCGACGTCCGCATGGCGGCACAAACGATCGAACTCTATCGCAAGCTCGTCGCCGACGCCGCCGGGACGCGCGGCGGTTCATCGGCCGCCACGCTCCAGCCCGATCGGACCTTGGCATGAGCGCCGTCGAGCAGGTCACGCGCCGCATCCAGTTTCGCGACACCGACGCCGCGGGGATCGCGCACTTCTCGACTTACTTCCTGTTTATGGAAGAGGCCGAACACGAGTTTTTGCGGCGCCGCGGACTGAGCGTCTTCTTCCAAGACGAGACCGGGACGATCAGTTGGCCGCGGGTCTCGGTGTCGTGCGACTACCAGAGTTCCGTGACGTTCGAAGATGTGCTGACGATCGACGTAGCGATCGAACGGCTCGGCACGAAGAGCCTGACGTACGTCTTCAACCTCCGCTGCGGCGACCGACAGGTGGCCAAAGGCAAAACGACGTGCGTCTGCTGCCGCGTCGGCGACGGCCCGCCGGTGAGCATCGAGATCCCCGCCGAGATCCGGGGGAAGCTCGAAGCGTAACGCCCAACCAAGAGGGTTTGGCTCCCCTCGCCCCGACCGCGTCGGGGAGAGGGGCCGGGGGAGAGGGGCCGGGGGTGAGGGGCCGGGGGTGAGGGGCTTCCGTCATCCAATCAAGTCGTCGGCTCGAACCCGCTTCACCCCTCACCCTAACCCTCTCCCCGCGATGCGGGGCGAGGGGACCAAACCACTGTCGTGCGATGGTGCGGCGGCTTATCATGTCGCCTTCCCCATTCCCCTCTCCGCCTTCCCCCTTCCTCCTTTGCTCAGCTACCTCGAAGAGATCACGCTCCGCTTGGCGCACGGCATCGACAAGTTGCCCGAGGCGACGCGCGCGCGGCATGCGGAGTTTCTGAAGGCGCAGCAGCGGCCCGACGGCGGCTTCGCCGGTCGCGAAGGGGGGAGCGATCTGTACTACACCGGCTTCGGCCTGCGCGGCATCGCCATGCTCGGCGAACTGCAAGGCCCACTCGCCGAAAAGGCCGCCGAGTTCTTGCGGAGTAAACTGACGAGCGAAGCGCCGATCGTCGATTTCCTGTCGTTGATCTACGGCGCGATGCTGTTGAAGACGTCGGCCGGCATCGACGTTTTCGCCGGGTCGTACGCCCAGTGGCCCGAACAAGTTTCGGCCGCGCTCGAACGGTTTCGCCGTCCCGACGGCGGCTATGCGAAGACCGACGAAGGGCAATCGTCGAGCACCTACAACACCTTCTTGGTCGTCATCTGCAATCAGTTGATCGGCCGACCGATCGTCGAACCGCAGCGAATCGTCGAGTTCGTTCGTTCGCGGCGACGCGAAGACGGCGGCTTCGTCGAGATTGGACCGATGACCCGCAGCGGCACGAACCCGTCGGCCGCGGCCGCCGCCCTGCTCCGCTTGCTCGACGGCTACGACGCGACGATGCGCGACGAGTTGATCGACTTCTTGCTCGACGCCCAAATCGACGAAGGCGGCTTCCGAGCCAACACGCGCATCCCGACGGCCGACGTGCTGAGCACGTTCACCGGACTGCTGACACTCGGCGACTTGCAGGCGCTGCACGAAATCGACGTCGCGGCAGCCCGCCGTTATGTGCAGTCGATGGAACTCCCTTCGGGTGGGTTTCTCGGCGGCATTTGGGATGAGGCGACGGACGTGGAATACACCTTCTACGGTCTCGGCGGCTTGGCGTTGCTGGCGACGCAGCCTGATTAACATCATCGCCAAACAGCTCGCTCATTCGCGTAAGCCGGCGACATTACCATTGCCCGCCGACTGCGATCTGGCTAACGTGAAACGGCTTTGCAACTCCACGACTTTTTGTCGCACCGATATGCCTTGGCCGTTATGCCATCGACTTCTCTCGCTCCTCGTAGCAGCGCTGATGCTGCTCGGCGGCGCGTCGAACTTACGGGCGGGGCTGACGTTCAACTTCACGGAAGGGACCGAACTCGCGGCCCTAGCGACGTCGGACCCAACGCTGCATAGCCAGGTGATCGGCGGCTTCAATGCGGCCGGTCTAATTTGGCAAAACCTGTTCTACGACGACGTCGTCATCAACGTAACGATCAATTACGCCCCGCTCGGGCCCGGCGTGCTCGGCTCGACCGGCAGCACCGAATACGTCGGCAGCTACGACGAGATCCGCAACGCGTTGCTGTTCGACGCGCAAACCGTCGGCGACGTCGTCTCGTCGACCTCGCTGCCGAACGGACTTTCGCTGAGCATCCGGACTAACGATCGTTCCGGGGCGTCGGTGCTCGATAACGACGGCTCGGCCAACAACTCAAACATCGTCATTACCGGCGCAAACGCCAAAGCGCTGAACCTGATCACGCCGGGCGATTCGTTCTACGATCTCGAAGATGCCACACTGACGTTTTCGAGTCTGTTCGACTTCGACTTTGATCGCTCGGACGGCATCTCCGGTTCCGAGTACGACTTCATCGGCACGGCAGCCCATGAAATCGGTCATGCCTTGGGATTTATCAGCGGCGTCGACGTCGTCGACTTCTTGAGCGGAGCCGGCCCCGGCGCTAGCAACGACCTCAACGACGGCGATCCGGGTATCGGCACGCTCGACGACTATGCCGTGTTCAAGGTGCTCGACTTGTTCCGCAACACGAGCCTCGCGGAAAGCGGCGGCTACGATTACGACTGGACGACCGGCGGCAGCCCGATGTTCACGATCGACGGCGGCGCGACATTGCTGCTGCCTTTTTCGAACGGCTCCTTCAACGGCAGCGACCTCCGCCAGGCGAGCCACTGGAAGGACAATCTCGGGATCGGCATCATGGACCCGACGCTCGGCCTGGGCGAGCAAATCGATCCGACTTTATTTGACATGACGGCGTTCGACGTAATCGGCTGGGACCTGCACGCCGTGCCGGAGCCCGGGAGCCTGACGCTCTGCTCGCTAGCCGCCGCAGGATGGTACGGAGCACGCCGCCGACGCCGCACCTAGTTCGCCCCCGCAGTCCCCATCAAGACGAACGGACACGCCCTGTAACGCCGCCCAACTAAGAACGATCGTCGTCGGACTAATTCGTCGGCGTTTCATCGTCGGGACCGTGCACGGGAGTTGTGCCGTGGTGTTCACCTGTTTCTGCATCGCGCTTGGCGGCTATGAGCGAAGCCAAGATCGAGATCCCCAGCAGCGAAAGGACGATGATCAACGACAGCCACGGCGGGATGACTAGAAAGTCGTGGATCAACATCTTCACGCCGACGAAGATCAAGATCGCGCTCAGGCCATAGCGTAGGTAACGGAACAAGTCCATGACGCCGGCGAGCAGAAAGTACAGGGCTCGCAGACCGAGGATCGCAAAGATGTTCGAGGTAAAGACGATGAAGGGATCGTCGGTGATCGAAAAGATCGCCGGGACGCTGTCGATGGCGAACGCCACGTCGGTCGTTTCAACGACCAGCAACACCAAGAACAGCGGCGTGATGGCGAGCTTCCCTTCTTCACGGACGAAGAAATGGTCGCCGTGATGTTCCTTGGTCACACGGAACCACTTTCGCGCTAAGCGCAAGACCCAACTCTGCTCCGGGTCCATCTGATCATCGTGATAGATGAGCTTGATGCCCGTGTAGACCAGGAACCCGCCGAGGATGTAGATGATCCAAGCAAAGCGATGGATCAGCGCCGCCCCGAGCAGCACGAACGCCAATCGCATGACGATGGCGCCCATGATTCCCCAGAACAGCACGCGATACTGGTACTTTTTGGGGACCTTGAAGAACGAAAAGATTACGGCAAAGACGAATACGTTGTCCATCGACAACGACCATTCGATCAGATAGCCGGTGAGAAAATTGATGGCGTGCACCTGCCCGCGCCACCACCAAATCAGGCCGTTGAACGCCAGAGCCAGCGAGCACCAGACGACGGTCCAGATGCCAGCCTCGCGGAGGGTCGTTTCCCGCGAATGACGATGAAAGACGCCTAAGTCAAGGACCAGCATCGTCACGACGAAGCCGGCGAAAGCGATCCAATGCCAGGTTTGAATGTCGTTCAAGGCCGATACTTTCCCGGATTCGGTAGGTTCAATACAGGTTCAATAAAAGCGGCGGGCTTGGGACGGCTGCACACCGAACGTGTCGTGGCGACCAACGGAAGCCACGGATTCCCCGGCTTCGCGTTGCTCCGCCTGGGTTCGTTCGATCAGCAAACATCAAAGTGGCCCGCCGGATGGACGTCCTAAGATACCCCAGCCCCCGACGTCGGGCCA
>CAMCTH010000285.1 GCA_945877965.1 Planctomicrobium piriforme
GGGGTCCGGGGGATTGCGCCCCCGGCTCGCCACTATCATCGTCGATACTTCAACCAACGGCCGGGCCATTTTTTGAGATCGTCGAGCGTCTGGCCGTTTTCGACGATCGGCGTGCCGTTGACGAGGACGTGATTTACACCGACGGCGTATTGGCGCGGCTCGGCGTAGGTGGCGGCGTCGCCGATCGTTTGCTCGTCGAACACCGTGAGATCGGCGAAGGCTCCTTCGCGGACGACGCCGCGGTCCTTGAGGCCGAAACGTTCGGCCGGGAAGTTCGTCATTTTCTTCACGGCCGCCTCGAGCGAGAACAACCGTCGATCGCGGACCATCGGGCCCAAGATTCGGGCGGCCGAGCCGAACTGCCGTGGGTGGACGATGCCGTCGGGTTGGAAGATACCGTCGCTGCCGAGCATGTACATCGGATGTTGGATGAACGGCTCGACCAGGGGATCCTCCGCCACATGAAACACGCAGAGCACGTTCAAGTTTTCTTCCAGCAGCAGATCGCACAACGCATCGGCGGCCGACTTACCGACGGCGGCGACGTACTCGGTGAGCGGCATTCCCTGGTACGGCGTGTTCGCCTTCGTGCTGACCCACGCCAGGCGAATACATTCCAACCGATTGCGCGTCGCCGAGTCGAGCATCGCGCCGAAGCGGCGGCGGATCGCCGGATCGAGCAACTTCTGCGTCACCTTGCTCGGCCCTTCGTCCCATACTTCGTACGGCAGCAGCGAACTCAACAACGTCGAGCCGGGCATGTACGGATAGACGTCGTACGAGACGCTCACGTCTTTTGCGGACTCTTCGAGCAGTTCAAAAACCGCATCGGCGGGCGTTTGCGAGTCCGCCTTCAAGTGCGAGATGTGCAGCGGCACTTCGGCCCGACGCGCGATCTCGACCGCCTCGGCAATCGCCGGCAGCAGGCCGATCTTGTAGCGAATGTGCGTAACGAACAGTCCGTTCCAGGGCGACATCGCTTTCAAAACGTCGGCCAGCTCATCGGTGCTCGCGTAGCACTGGCAGATGTAATCCATGCCGGTCGACGTGCCGGTCGCGCCCGAGCGCATCCCTTGCTCGATGAGGAACTGCATCTGGCGACGTTGCATGTCGTCGATCGTGCGGCATCCCCAGCCCGATGCTTCGACGCGGACGTTGGCATACGGCACCTGCGCGACGACGTTCTGCGCCGTCCGACCGTCGAGCAACTGAAAATAGTCGTCGAGCGTCTGCCAGCCGGAGTAGTCGGCCTGCTGCAGACCGTTCAACGGCCGCATGTACTGGATCCACTCACCGGCATTGCGAGGCGACGTCGGCGCGTACGAGATGCCGTCGGAGTACAGAACTTCGGTCGTCACCCCTTGCAGCGTTTTGCTTGCGAAGTTCGGGTGCTTCAACAACCAGCCGTCGCTGTGATTGTGAACATCAATAAAACCCGGCGCGACGATGAGGCCGGCGACATCGAGCGTCCGCCGGGCCGCACTCGGCTCGAACTTACCGAGAGCCGCAATGCGATCGCCGACGATCGCCACGTCGACGGCGCGACGCGCGGCACCCGTGCCATCAATGACCGTCCCATTCCGCAGCAGCAAATCGTACATGAGTGTTCAACTAAGAATGGCTGAATTGAATACCCTTCTCCCTCTGGGAGAAGGTGGCCGAAGGCCGGATGAGGGAACGTAGCACTATGCTGGACTTCGTGTTTACATTGCAATCCGCAAACAGAATCGCTTACTAACGTGCGCGGCTCGGAAAGAAGCGCGATCGACCTCCGTCCGAGCCGCGCACGTTAGTAAGCGGTGTCTTCATCGCTGCCGACTTCCCTCACCCGGACGCTACCGCGTCCGACCTCTCCCGGTGGGA
Source organism: Planctomicrobium piriforme (assembly GCA_945877965.1). GTDB lineage: Bacteria > Planctomycetota > Planctomycetia > Pirellulales > PNKZ01 > CAMCTH01. The sequence continues at coordinate 1,864 of CAMCTH010000285.1, forward strand.
GAGGTGATTTACCGCACGAATCCGCGAGCCTCGATGGAGCGTACTTCGACGAGTTTATTGTTGCGGAAGCAATAGAACTTGTCGTGCAGGGCGACGGTCAAGTCTTCGTAGCCTGGGATGAGGCGGAGCCGATCGCCGATTTTGAGATTCTGCGCCGAGGGATCAAGATCGAGCGTGCCGTGCTCGGCCGACAAGCTGCGGATGCGGACGTCGTCGCGTCCCATCACCAGCGGCGTCGCCACTTCGATGTTCAACGTCTTGCGGCCGGCGTCGATGATCGCGCGATCCGGGGCCGGTCGACTGACGATCGTCGTCGGAATCGTCAGGGCATACTCCAAGCCCGGCACGTTACACTTGTGCTTGTAGAACGCGTCCATAAAGATCGCGCCGCCGGCCTGCACTTCGGTGATGCCGGGATGTGTGATCGAAATCTGGTACGAGCCGCTGCCGGCGCACGAGACGATCGGGCACGGCAGCCCGGCCGCTTCGAATTGCCGCTTCGTTTCGACCAGCACGTCGAGCGCGGCATGAATCTTCTTTTGCTTCTCGTCCAAGTCCTGCAGCGTCAGCAGGTGTCCTTCGTAGCCCATGATGCCGGCCAACTCGACGCCCGCCCGCTTCGCAATCTCGCGGGCCAGCGCTAACGTCGGCTCGCCCGGCAGCGTCCCGACGCGCGCCAAGCCGATGTCGACTTCGATAATCATGCGACATTGCAAGCCTGCGTCTTGCATCGCGCGGGAGATCGGCTCGACCTGATCGACGTGATCGACGGCCACGACGGGGTCGGCGATCTTGCGGAGTTCGACGAGCCGGCGAACCTTGTGCGGGCCGACGATCATGTTGGCGATCAGCAAATCGCGCACGCCGCCAGCAGCGAGCACTTCCGCCTCGCCGAGTTTCGCGCAGGTCGCGCCGATCGCACCGGCGGCGACTTGCGCTTGCGCGATGGCCGAGTTTTTGTGCCCCTTGGCGTGCGGTCGCCAGGCGACGTTATTCTGCTTGCAAGCCCCGGCCATAGCGCGAATGTTCGCGTCCATCACATCGAGGTCGAGGCACAAGTAGGGCGTGTCGAGTTCGTCGGGCGAGCGGCCGAGCAATTCGCGATCGGACGTCATGGCAATACGCATTCGGTGTGGTGAGTAAGCGGGGCCGCCGGCAAAAGCCGACGGGCTCGGCGACGTCGAGCGGATGCAGTGTACGGCACGTCGCGCCGACGGGCGAGGGTTGCTTGCGACAAACCGCGCGGGGCGGTTACTATGATGAAGTCAGCCCCACCGCGATGCGTTCCCGCCTACTACGTCGGAAGCTCCCACCATGCCGCGGATTCGATTTTATTTCGGTCTCGGTCTCGTCGTCTGTTCGTGCGTTGCCGCCACGTTGAACGGCGTATCTTCGCCAACGACCGCGGCTGCTCCGAGCATCGAAGGCGCGCAAGCGAAATCGGTCACGATCGCAGCCGACGTCGATCGTTCGCCGGTCGACTTGGTGCTGACGCCCGACGAACGATACCTGATCACGGTTAATCAAACGTCGGCGTCGCTGTCGCTCATCGAAGTGGCGACGGGCCGCGTCGTGCAAGAAGTGCCGTGCGGCGAACATCCGACCGCAATTGCGATCACGCCCGACGGCTCGCGCGTGTTGGTCAGCTGTGCCTATGCGGGAACCGTCGAAGCGTTCGACGTCGCGCCGACGGGGCTGACGAAAGCGGCGAGCATCGACGTCGGATTTTATCCCTACGGAATCGCCGTCGCCGCCGATGCAAAGAAGGCGTACGTCGCGCAGGCCGATGCCGCCGCGATCGTCGAGTTGGATCTCTCGACATGGAAAGCGCTGCGCACGATCGAAGTTGGACGCTGGCCGCGGCAAGTCGCGCTCTCGCCCGACGGCAAGACCCTGGCCGTCGGCACGAGCGGCGATCAGACCGTCTCGATGGTCGACCTCGACGCGGGCAAGCTGGCTTTTCAACACCGGACCGGCGGCGGCCTGAACATCGGCCAACTGCAGATCGATCGCGAAGGGAAGTTCGTTTACTTCCCGTGGATCATCTATCGCCAGTTTTCGATCACCCCCGGCATGATCCGCCTCGGCTGGGTGTTGGCAAGCCGCATCGCCCGAGCAGAGGTAAAGGAAAACAAATATCGCGAGGCGATCTCGCTCGACATCCCGGGCCAAGCGGTCGGCGACCCGCACGGTCTGGCGCTGACGCCGGATGAATCGTGGATGGTCTGCACGGCATCGGGCACCCACGAGTTGCTGGCGTACAAAATGAGCGCCCAGAACTTCATGTCGATCGGCGGCCCCGGCGACTTGGCCGACCCGCGAGTCTGGCGGAACGAGAATTTGTTCTATCGCGTGCCGCTCGGCGGGCGACCGAAGAATGTCCGAGCGAGCAAAGACAATCGCCGCGTCTTCGTCGCCAACTACGAGTTGAATGCCGTGCAGACGGTCGATCTCGAAACGCGTGCGGTCGTGCAGACAATCAACCTCGGGGGGCCGAAAGAGCCGAGTCTTGCTCGACGCGGTGATGCGATTTTCCACGACGCCCGGCGCAGTCTCGATCAGTGGTATAGCTGCGCGAGCTGTCATTACGACGGCGGCATTAATGCCGTGCCGATGGACACGCGCAACGACGGCTCGGACAAGACGTACAAAACCGTGACGGCCCTCTATCGTGCCGACAAGACCGGGCCGTGGACTTGGCACGGCTGGCAGCAGGACCTCGACGCGGCGATGCGGAAGTCACTGACCGACACAATGCTCGGCCCGCAGCCGAGCGACGACGACGTGCAGGCGATGACGGCGTATCTTTCGCAGCTACAACCGCCGCCGAATCCGCATGCCTTGGCCGCCGCGAAGGATGCCGAGTTGCAAGCGACCGTCGACCGCGGCCGCCTCGTCTTTCAAAGTGCGAAAGCCAATTGTGCGGCCTGCCACAGCGGGCCGAACTTCACCGACGGCGAAATCCACGACGTCGGCCTCGGTTCGGAGAAAGACAGGTACGACGGTTTTAATACGCCGTCGCTCGTCGGCGTTTTCCGCCGCGTGCGATTGCTACACGACGGCCGCGCTCGTTCGCTGGAACAAGTGCTGACCGAAGATCACAGTCCGACCAAAGTGACCGGCCAAGGGGAATTGACGACCGCCGAACTCGCCGACCTGATCGCCTACCTCAAGACGCTCTAACTCTTCGCATCCTACCTCGCGACGAAATGTCGCCGCCGTCCGACTGGAGATTACGCATGAAACGCTTCGCACTCGTCTCGCTGTCGCTGCTTGCCGTCGGTTGCGATCTGCAGCCCGCCCCGGCTCCGGCGAAGGTCGATGCCCCGGTGGTGACGGTAAGCAAGCAACCGCCTACACCGGCCCCCGCGCCGGTCCCGGCCGAAGTGAAGCTCGACCTCAAGAGCTACGACGACGTGCTCAAGCTAATCGCGTCGAAGAAAGGGAAGCTCGTCGTCGTCGATGCTTGGAGCACTTATTGCGAACCGTGCATGCGCGAGTTCCCCGGGCTCGTCGCCTTGCATAAGAAGCACGGCGACAAGCTGGCGTGCATTTCGCTCTGCGCCAACTACGCCGGCCTCGACAAGCCGGAAGACGTCGCGGCCGAGCCGCTCGAATTCTTGAAAGCACAGGGAGCGACGTTCGACAACATCCTGTCGACCGACGCCGATACGGTGCTCTACAAGCGACTGGAAATCAACACGGTGCCGTCCATCTTCATCTACGACCGCGACGGCAAGCTGATTAAGAAGTTCGAAGGGGAACCGACCTACGCGCAGGTCGAAGCTTTCTTGGAGCCGTTGTTGAAGTAGTGCTCGCACTCCCCTCTCTCCAAGCGGGCGAGGGGAGAAGACGTTCAGTAGCCTGCGTGATACCACGCCGCAATCGAATCGGCGATAAGTTCGTAGCTCCGCGGGCTGTAGCCGCCGCTGGTGACGACGAGCGTCGGAATCCGGCGACTGCGCAGTTCGTCGACGACGAATCGATCACGTTCGAGCACATCTTCAGCCGTGCAATTCAAGCCGCCGAGTTCATCGTCGACGAAAACGTCGGTCCCCGCGTTGTAAACGGCGAGTCGGATCGGATTCGCTCGGCCCACCGAATCGAGAAAGCCGGGGAGTCGATTGCGGAGCGTCCGCAGATACTCGGCACCCGTTGCGTTGCCCGAGATGGGCAAGAGGCAATCGACCCGCTCGCGCGCCGCGACGTCGAACGCCGGGTAAATTCCGTCGTGAAAGAGATCAAAGTGAAACAGCCTGCGATCGTCGTGAAAGCAAGTTGCGACGCCGTTCCCTAAATGAGCATCGAGGTCGACATAAGCGATTCGGTCGTCCGGACCAAGCCGACCTTCGCGACGCAGTACGGCCGCGGCGATGGCGACGTCGGCATAGCAACAGAAGCCTTCCCCCGCCGCAGGCTTGGCGTGATGAAATCCGCCGCCGAGGTTGACCGCGAGTCCTTCAGCGATGGCGGCCCGTGCAGTGATGATCGTTCCGGCCGTGGCCCAGCGCATTGGTGCGAGCAGCAGTCGATCGAGCAGCCAACCCGGCACCTTGGCG
>CAMCTH010000286.1 GCA_945877965.1 Planctomicrobium piriforme
TGCAAACGTTGAAAAAAGTGCAACCAAGCGCTCGGACATAAAAAAACCTCCGTGAGTGCGTGCTCCACGAAGGAACTCATGCAAGACCCCCTTGATTCTTTCAAGGAGCTGGAAATACTGCCGACGGTTTAGATGCGATTACCGTGGGGTCGTTCTTGCTCATCTTGATGATCTGTTTTGCAGTCAGTGCAGCAGCCACTGAGAACAAAACGGCCTTGGCTTCTCTGCCGCACCAGAGACCGATCACCGAGACCGCTTCGGCGAGCCTTAGGTCCTCACGCAACTCGTTGATGGGCACGAATGATTCGTGGGAGCTAAGCGTCAGCTCCCGACGACGGATTTTTGCCACCAGAGCAGAAGAAATGCGTCCGAAGGGACCGCCCTCCAAGAAGCCTTGCGATGACGTCTTCGTGCCGACTGCCTCGTCAATGTTCAATCGCATCGCATCGCCCCGCTCAAACCTCGCTAAAAGTGATTTATTCATGGCGAACATAAAATGGTTCCTATACATGCCAAGAAAATGGGCTGGCACCCCTCCGTGCCCCGCAGGCTTACGTTGCCGTGCGGGACACGGAGTACGAAATCGGCGACGCGATGCTTAGGTAACCACCACCGCAGCATTGCCGTTCAAGCGGTTCACCGCTTGTGTGGCGATTCGGCTTTTCGGTGGCTTTACCGATACGGAGGATGCGACCTCCGCGTCACCGACCTGAATCGACAGCGAGGATTCCAGAGCTTTTTGCAAATGCCGAACAATGGCCAGAGCAGCCAAGCTCGGACATAGAACTTCGCCGTGTGCATCCGTCAGTTTTTTGCTTTGAGCGAGTCGCATCACTTGTGCACCCAAGCGAGACGACTGCTTCGCGACAAATAACGACACTCGTGACTCCGAAGGGAAGGTAATCAACTCGGCTTTGCTCTGTTGGCCTGCCAGTTCGCTCTCCGAGGGAACTATGAGCGTCTTTGGTGATTGTTGTTCCCGCGGCTGCTTTTTCGAGACGGCTTTCAGTGCTTGCGCCAGGCCAATCTTCGTAAGATCGCGGCCGGACGCGATTAGCTCGTCCCAGTGTGCGGCGATGCGCATGTAGCGTTGGGATTCAGCCAACGAAACATGGCAGCACCCCGTCACCCACGGAATCCATTTTGCTTTCTGTTCTTTGACAAGTTGTTTTGCCGCCAAGAGTTCCTGGCCAATCTCGCGTGCGATCGTCAACGACGTTCGTACACCCTCCTGGCATCGCTTGTGAGCGTCATGGATTCTGGACGCCAGAGTTTCCAACGTGGCGGCCTTCTGCTTCTCAGACTTGGTCGCTGCAATCATGTCGTTCTCCTTTAGATGCGGCTCGCTACGAGTCCTTGCGAGCCTCGACACGTTGTCGAGTTATCACGCAAGACTCGGCTGCCAATTGGAAAGCGAGAGTCGGCGGCGTCGGGGATCAAAGAATTCCCGAACGGATCGCTTTCGTCGGGAATAGGCCAAGAAAACGACACCGCATTCGTGCGGCGTCGTCGATGAAACCGGCGCGGCGGCAGAACGCCGAATCGCCGTAAGGATGCGTTACTTCAGCATTCAGATCACGGTCACAAGCATTGCGACAGCCGGGAAAGCACAGCCCAAAACTGCATTTTAGATTGGTGACTTTCCATCTTCCCGGTTTTTCTTGATCCCGATGTGCACCCAGTCTCGCTGTACTTGTTAGTCCGGTTCTCGTCGCGCGAGCTGTGTCCCGCCGCTCCAGGCGGGGCAAAAGCGAATTCGCAATGAGAGCCGGTGCTTAGTGCACGTGGGACTTCGGCATGACGATGTTCGCAGTAGCTGCCACGCGTCGTGCATTCCTGGAGGCTAAAAGATGCGCGGCGATACGCTCCATCACTTCGATCTAAAACTATGCGATTATGTCATCGGGAATGTGACGCAGTATTTCGATGATCGTGAGTTTGCCGACTGGATTCGGACAAGCATCCCATCGTCATTGGCCTCGCACCTTGACGCGTGTCATGCGGAATGTGAATCGCCAAAGGCACTTTTAGGCGAGGACGAGCTGCATGCCTTGGAAACGGCGAATGAATGTCCGCCGCCGGAACTAGATCGAAAATGGCTTCCCTACGACGCATTGCATCGAAGATACGTCTCCACGCTACGCGAAGTCCATGAAGAACTCTGCCCTCGGGCCGCTCAGGATTGGGCTGAGGAATGTTCTGCTTCAGCAAAACGACTCTCTGCGCGACGTCTGTCACTTCACGATGGAATTATGATCGCTGGAGAATGGCTGCGGCGGCTTCGACAACTTTTACTGGCCATGCGGGCGACGGAACTTGCAGCCGCTCCGCTTGGAACTTTTCCTACTCCGTTACATCCAACTCCTATGCGTGACACGCCGCAATCAACAGAAGCGAACGAGATAACTGACTTGTTTCTGATCCGTATCGAGATACTACGGCAGATCATGCGAGATCATCCGCAAGGTCGCAGAGCCAAACCCGAGTCGTTGATTAAAGCTGCGGGCATCGGAAACCAGTCTGCAAGAAACGTGCTTCGATGGCTAGCCGATCGAGGCGAGTACGAAGGTTTCACCCGAGCACGTCCGGCACGATTTATGGAAGGAAGAAGGAACGAAATATGAGCACTCCAAGCTTCCTTGAAATAGCGGCCATCGTTCCCCGTTCTGGAATGGAGGAACTTTGGATTGCATTACCGTACGCAAGTAATCTCAGCCTATTGCCTCCACTGAGGAGCAACGCGACGGGGCCATCACCCCGTCAGCTTCATGTCGTTGAACAGGCCGAGAGCATTTCACGTGGGTCGGAAGCGGAAACACAGCGTAACGGTGCGAGTGGTGTCGCCGGGGACATTGTCTCCGAACGCACGGAATCCCTACGCGAAAGATTCCGCATCAACTCGCCGAGCGGCAATGCTTCAAACCGTCACTCGCGGGCTGGCCAAGATCATGCGCAATCAGGGCCACTAGAACGGCTACCTGAATGCGGAGAGAAGAAGCTCGCTAGTTGGCGTCACGCGAGAACAAGACGCAGCGACCTCGTGGTGAAACGTAAATCGACGTTTGCCCCACCCCCTTGCCTCATTGGCATAATTCCAGCAGTCGTTGACTGCCCTGGGGACTCAAAGTGAAAGTTGGACTAATGCAAAACCGAAAATGCGCTTTGTACGGTCGGGTTTCCACGGTGCGCCAAGCCCTGGTGCAGGACGGTGGGCTCGATACGCAATTTGAGCTGATGGAACGGTATGTCCAGTACGAGTCGGCAAAGGGTGAAGGCACCTGGCACATTCATGATCGCTTTCGAGAAGAGGCGTACTCCGGCAAGGACCTCGAACGCCCCGAGTTCAAGCGAATGATGAATGACGTCGAGGCGGGGCTCATCGACACCGTAATCGTCCATAAGATTGACCGAATCACTCGGTCACTGCCCGATTTTTATACCCTTTGGAGCACCTTTGAACGGCACAACGTCCAGTTTGTGTCGCTACATGAAAAGTTCGATACCACGACCGCAATCGGACGGGCCATGCTCAAGCTCATCCTGGTGTTTGCCGAGCTCGAACGTGAACAGACGGGTGAGCGAACCGCCGCGACGATGGAGAATCGCGCGAGGCTAGGCCTATGGAACGGAGGCGTGCGACCGCTCGGATTCGACGTTCAAAAGAACCAAGAAGAACGCGCCGCCGTTCTAATTCCGAACGAAGAAGAGACTCGAATCGCTCGCGAGCATTTTTTTGAGAAGTGCGTAGAACTTGGTTCCGCTGGAAAAGTCGTCAAACACCTCGCCGCGATGGGAATCCGGGAGCCGGTCTACGTCAGCCGTCGCGGTAAACAGCGCGGCGGTGGGCAATTCACGAAACCCAAAGTGGTCCGATTGCTCACGAATCCGATCTACGTCGGCAAGATCGAGTTCCGTGGTGAAATCTACCCTGGTCAGCAGCAAGGAATCATCGCCCAATACTTGTACGACGAAGTGCAACGAATCCTGGAGCGCAACCGAGAAAGGCGTGGCAACTATCGAGACCAGCGAACTCACTTATTTTTGCTGCAAGGACTGATTCGCTGCGGCCGTTGTGGATCGTTCATGACGCCGAAGACGTCCATCGGACGCGGGGCCAAGAAGCATTTTTACTACCAGTGTACGAAAAACGCTCACTCGTCCGGTACGGCCTGCGATGCGAAGTACGTGCGCGCCGAGTCGGTCGAGGAGTTCGTGCTCGCTCAGCTACGGAAGTGGACGATGTCGTCCAACGAGGTTCAGCGGGTCGTCGCGGAGGCCAATGCTCAGAAAGATTCGACCTTCGAGGGGCTAGAAGCGGAGGAGCGGGCGCTACTGAAGCGACTCGCGGCAGTCCGAACTAAGTTGCAGGCCATCGTCCAAGCGGTCGAATCGGGCGGGGCGTTCTCTAGTCTGGCCCAGCGGATGGGCGAACTGGAAGGCGAGCAGAAGTCGATGGAGGAAGAACTGGCCTCAATCCGAGAAGAGAAAAATTTGATCCGCCAGAAAACGATTTCCACCGAGGCCATGCTGGCGACCTACCAGGACTTCCCGTCGATCCTGGACGCCCTATCCCACGCCGAGGATTGGCACTGCATTAAGACGCTGATCGCCCAGCACGTCGAGGTGATCGACTGGCATCAGGACGAGGCGGACCCGACCTCGGGAACCGTCGATATCGCCCTATTTGAAGAGGCCCAGGCAGTGGGCGAAGAGAGCATAAAAAACCACCCTGACGCATCCGTGGTTAACGGAGGTGCGTCAGGGTGGCATAAATGGCTCCCCGACAAGGACTCGAACCTTGGACCTTGCGATTAACAGTCGCGCGCTCTACCAACTGAGCTATCGGGGAATGATGTGCACTAGAATAGCTGCCGATTTAGACTTTGCCAAGGGCGGTCTGGCAAAGACATCTCCGTTCGCCTTCAAGATTTAGGGCCGAAAAACGGGGCTCGCAGCCGCCTTCGGTCAGGCGGTCTTTTGCCCGCGGATCTTTTCCATCGTCACGCAGTTGCCCGACGAATTGTACTCGACGCGCGACATGAAGTTCCGCATCAGCATGATGCCGCGGCCCGACGCCTTTTCGAGGTTCTCGTCTTCCGTGCAATCGGGGACTTCTTCCAAGCGGAAGCCGGTCCCTTCGTCGCAGATTTTGAGAAAGAACTTCTCCGGCGATAGTTTGCAAACGACCTGCACTCGTTTGGCGTCGTCGAATCGGTTGCCGTGCTTGATTGCGTTGACGAGCGCCTCTTCCATGGCTAGATGCACGCCGAAAATTTCGTGCGGAAACCAATTCTCGGCTTCGAGCTGATGCAGCACGGCTTCGAGGATGCGCTTCCCCTCGCCGGTCCGGCTAGGGATCGATTCATCCAGTTGCCAGATCCAGTCGTCAACTGCCATAGGTCTGGGCCGCGCGCGTTTAACTTACTTACGTCGAAACAAAACCTTGGATTCAATTCGATCTGCCGAAGATCGTAATGCTTCCGTGAGGTTTTGTACCGTGGCTCTCATATCCGGACCGACGTTTTGCCCCGTGGAACCGGCTACCGACCGCATACGGCTACTTCAGGCCGCGTTGAGCGCCGCCAACCCTTCGGGCTCGTCGTCGCGAATATCGAACAGTTTATTCAGCCGCGTGATGGCGAAGACTTCGTAAATCTCGGGCTTAATGTTCGTCAGCACCAGCTTGCCCGTGTGTTGCTTGACCTTCTTCTCGAGCTTGATCAACTCGCCGAGTGTTTCGCTCGACAGGAACTCGACGGTCGAGAAGTTCAGCAACAGCTTCTTGCGATTCTGTTCTTCGACAAGTTGAAACAGCTCGCGCCCCAACTCATGGATGTTGGTCACGTCGAGGATCTTGCGATCGACGAAGCGGACGACCGTCACGTCGCCGACTTCCGAGGTTTCTAATCGTCGTTGCCCAGCCATGAAGCCGATCCCTTGCGTGCCGTGTGCTTGGAAACTGATAGGCCGATTGACATCGCGAGAGTTTGCGATGTCGCCAGGACCGACTCGCAGCACGAGCCGGAAGAGCCTAATTCAAGCCTGATCGTACCCCACGGCAAGGGTGTGTCAAGCATGACCGCCGTTCGAGGCGAGCAGGAGCAGCCGAGTCGAATTGAACTTCAGCGCGAGGCTGCCGTCCCGGCCGGTTTGCCGGCCAACGGGTCGTCAAGACGTCGCGGTTCGCTCGGTCCCCCCGACGCTTTGACGACGGCCCGTTGCAACAGCAAGAAGTTGGAGCCGCGAAATTCGGTGATCACGCCGCTGATGCTCCAAATCAACTCGCCTCCGGCGGCATCGTCGATCATGCCGGCCACGCGTTCGAGCATCAGGTTTTCGACGACGACGAAGTGGGCTGTTGCGTCTTCGGACAGAAAGACGTAGCGATCGCCGCGCCGTTCGAAGCGGCCGCGACGATCGA
>CAMCTH010000287.1 GCA_945877965.1 Planctomicrobium piriforme
GAGTTGCCACCAGGGGGGCTGCGACAAACACGACGGCAAACATGGCAAGCATCACGGCTTCCGCGGTCATGGACCGTCGCACCACTTCGGTCACCACGGTCCGAAGCCGAGCGGTTGCCCCGATTGCGACAAGTTCCACGCCGGCGGCCATCGCGGCCCGGCGGCGCACGGTCATCACGGCCCGCCGCAGTTCGGCCATCGCGGTCCGCAACATCATCCAGGCCCAGCGCATCATGGTCCGCAGCATCACGGCGAGGGCGAGCGTCGTTCGTCGTCGATGCAACCCGGCGGCGGCTTCCGTCCGCCGTTCGGCGGTCCGCATCATGGTGCTCGACAACCCGGTGCCGATCAGCGCGGCCCGGAACAACGAGGTCCCGGCGCGCACGGTTTGCGTCGCGATTGGGACAGTCCGCCGGCCGACAAGAAGCCCGAGGCCGATAAGCCGAAGGAGTCGAAGCCGGCTCCAGATAAAAAGCCGGCGGCAGATGCCAAGTCGGAAAAGAAGCCGACGCCCGAAGTGAAGTCGGACAAGCAGCCCGAGCGGAAGCCGGCGACTCCGCCGAAGAAAGACGAAGAACGAACCGAAGCGTTGCAAATGCCGAGCTTGCGCGTGCCGAGTTTGAACGACGCCGCAGCCTGGCTCGGTCGGCAAGTGCCGCTCGAACTGCTCGGCGGCGCACTGCTGAACGTCCTTGCGGCCGACGACGATCGTCCGGCTCCTCCTCCGCCGCCCGCGGAAGCCTCGCCGCCGCGCAAGGATCCGCCTCCGCGCCCCCACGGCGACGAGGGTCCGCGCGGCCCCGGCGGTTTCGGCCCTCCGCACGGCGGACCGGCGCACAACGCCCCCGGGCATGGCGGTTCGGGTCACGGCGCCGGGCCCGGTCCCGGCGGCCCCGGTCATTCGCCCGGACCGTGGGGCCACTTCGATCCCGAGCGGTTCAAAGAAATCGATCCCGAACTTTACACGGCGTGGAAAGAGGATCGCGAGTTGGAGAAGAAGACGTTCGAACTCGGCGAGCAGTATCGTCGTACGAAAGACGCCGACGAAAAGACGAAGCTCAAGAACGAGATCGCCGCCGAGGTCGAAAAGCATTTCGACGTCCGCCAGAAAAAGCGGACGCTCGAACTCAAGCGATTCGAAGAACACCTCGGCCGCATGAAGGCGTCGATCGCCAAACGCGAAGAGGCCAAAGCAACGATCTTGAAAGAGCGCGTCGATGAACTGACCGGCGAAGACAACGCGAAGTTCTAATGCTGAATTTCCACATCTGAGCTAGTCGACGGACGGCAACTCGACAATCTCCCCCGCGCGTCGTACAGTGAGCCCTTCTTGACCGACGGTGCTCACGTACGATGCCGGAGTGGAATATGCGGTTAGCGAATAAATCTGCGATCGTCACCGGGGCGGGCTCCGGAATCGGCCGCGCGATCGCCGAGCGGTTTGCTCGCGAAGGAGCGGCGGTCATCGTCGCCGACATCGACGAAGACGGCGGCCGCGCGACGGTCGACGGCATTCGCTCGGCCGGCGGTCGGGCCGAGTTCGTCCGCTGCGACGTCTCCCAAGAGTCCGACGGTCGCGAGGCCGCAGCCGCCGCCGTTCGTCACTTCGGCGGGCTCAACATCCTCGTCAACAACGCGGCCGCCTTCATCTACGGCAGCGTCGAGCAAACGACCGCCGACCAGTGGCGTCGCGTTTGGGAAGTGAACGTCGTCGGTCAAGCGAACCTCGTCAAAGCCGCGCTCCCGGCGCTGCGGGCCGCTCGCGGCGGGTCGATCGTCAACATTGCTTCGCAGAGCAGCTTCATCGCGCAAGCGAACTATGTGCCGTACAACTCGTCGAAGGCCGGCGTGCTGCAACTGACGCGCTGCCTGGCGATGGACTTGGCCGTCGACAACGTGCGGGTCAACGCCGTCTCGCCCGGCACGATCAAAACGCCGGCCGTCGATCACTGCATCCGAACGATCGGCCTGACGCTTGAAGCCGGCTACGAACGCTTTGGCAACGACGCGGTCCTCAAACGCTTGGGCGAGCCCGCCGAAATCGCCGCCGCGGTGCTTTTCCTGGCATCGGACGACGCCTCGTACGTGACGGGCGCGAACCTCGTCGTCGACGGCGGCGCAACGATCGACTAGTCACGGCAGAAGAGGGAGAGATAGGGAGAGGGGGAGCAGGGGAGATCAAACTCCGCTCAACTCTGCGACTCCCTCTCTCCTGTGCTCCCCCTCTCCCACTCTTCGCTACAACCGGCGCGACCCGTAATCTACGGGCTCTCTTATCTTCCTTGCCTGACCGGTCGATCTTTCCAGTGCCGATCCAAGACGGATCGGGTGCTCGTCGTGAGCACGATCCGCGCTAAGGATGCGCTCCCGCGTCGACGTACATCCTGTGAACCAACCCGATTGAGCGCCCTTCGCCGTGGCAAAATTAACCGATCGCCGACTCAAACTGTTCACCGAATCCGACGGCGGCGACCGTGACGACGTGTCGAGCGTGAAAGTCGCCACCGTCGCGCAGATCAACTTCGACCCGATCGCCGAACTCGAACGAACGCAGCGAGCGTTGCGTCGGGCCGAGGCCGAAGTCGCCGTCGGCGTGCCGCTCATCGCGCAACCCCATCCGCAACGGCATCTGTCGGAACGACTCGAAGCGGTCCTGCAATCGGCGGCCGAAGCGCTCGGCTGTCGCGCGGCGGGCATGTACTTGCTCGACGACGCAACGACCGAGCTCAAGCTCCGCGCCGCTTGGAATATGCCGCCGGAGCGATTCACCGAACAAGCTCGACCGCTCGCGACGGCCATGGCCGATCTCGAAGCGCTCGCCGGCCACGCCGTCGCCTTGGAAGACACGGCCCTGTATGGGCGTTGGAACTTGCCCGAGGCGTGCGGAGCCGCGGTCTGCGTGCCGATTTCATCGCCGACGACGCCGCTCGGCACGCTCTGGGTCTTCGCGACCGAAGCCAGACCGTTCAGCGATCACGAAGTGAACCTCGTCGAAATCTCAGCAGGGCGCATCGCTTCGGATCTCGAACGTGAACTGCTGCTCACCGAAACGTTCGATACTGTTTCGTTGCGCCGTTCGCAAGAAGAGGCCGACGAACGACGTCAGGCCCGCCGGCCGCACGTCGCGCCGCTCTGCGATCGCTGGGAGATCGCGGCTCGTTCCGACGACGACGCCCAGGCGCTCCACGATTTTTACGACTGGCTGACGACGAGCGACGGCTCGCTCTGCGCCGCGATCGGCTTGGTCGAAGCGACCGACTTCGCCGCGGCCCTCGAGATCGAATCGTTGCGGTCCTGCTGGCGAGCCCACACGCGGCACGCCGTCGACTGCGGTCATCTGCTCGAATGGGTGAACGACGATCTCTATCGGGGCTCGACGGCTTCGGTCGAGTCGCACTTGCTCGCCCTCCGCGCCGCGCCGAACGGCACGCTCGCGCTGGCGGCTGCGGGTCGCGCGACGGCGCTGGTGCTCGGACTATCGGGCGCGCGGCCGTTGTTCGAGTCCCTGCGACCGTCGCTGGGGCAAGACGTCGACTTTCGGGCTCACGCGATTGAAGTGCCGCTGGCGGTCGGCGAGTTGCTGCTCGTTGCCGACGACGCGCGGCGGATCGAACGGATCGCCGCCGATTGGAATCTCGCCGATCGTCGTCCCGCGCCGCGAACGTCGGCCGTGAGGGTGCTCGATCTGCTGCTCCGTCAGGGAGACTCGCGAACCGAAGGGCCGCGGGGGACGTTCTTGCTGCTGCGGCGAACCTCATAACCGGCGGATTTGTCAGACTTTCAGCATGCCGGCGGACGAAGAAGTCGGCCTCGCACGGCTTGACGGACGGAGGCCATGCTTTAGACTGAGAAGTCTGCAACTACCTGCGGTGGTGGCGGAATTGGCAGACGCACCAGCTTGAGGGGCTGGCGGTAGCAATACCGTGCAGGTTCAACTCCTGTCCACCGCACTCTTCTATCTCGTCGCCGCTCTGCGACATTTCGCTCTCCCTCTGGGAGCAGAACCGCTTACTGACGTGCGCGGCTCGGAAAGAAGCGCGATCGACCTCCGTCTGAGCCGCGCACGTCAGTAAGCGGTGGATCGTCCAACGTGCTGCGAACTTCCCACACCCGTTCGCTGCCGCGACCGACCTCTCCCGGTGCGAGAGGTCATTCTGAATCGTGCTTACTCCGAGCCCCCTTCGCAGCAGGTTTCGACGATTCGGTGACATTGGCTGCATTGCAGCTTCGCGCGGATGTCGATCAATCGGCCGCCGCAGACGTAGCACGCCGGGCGACACGACTTGGGCGGAGCCGACGGCTCGTTCGTTGTTTTTGTTTCGGACTGCGTCGTCGAATCCATTCGCGTCTCCTCCGTAGGTCAGGCACGATTCGTGCCTGACAATCTGTGCATGAAAGCGTCGGCCGTGCGTCAGGCACCCGAGGTGCCTGACCTACAGGAATTGCATCACGGCACCGTCGGCATTGCGGCGAGGCATTCGTAGGAATCTAAGTCGGTCGGCACGAGTTCGACGTTCGGCGTTTGCCAGACGATCGTGGCGAACTGACCCAGTTCGTCGGCCCAGTCGCGGCCCAGGCGTTCGCGCTCGCTGACCGGTACGACGATCAGTACCCGCTTCGCCCCTTTGGGTCGGCCCGGCATCACGGCGTAGAAGCGATCGAGGTACGACGTCGTCGCGAAAGCGGCGGCGAGTAGGGCTTCGATCGTTTCGGCCGTCACGCTCCGCGGATCGGCCGTCGGTTCGACGACGATTTGGAACGTGCCGTGCGGATTGCGGTCGACGGCGGTGCGCACCGCGGCGGCGGCGACTTCGCGTTGTGCGTGAATGTCGTCGCCGCGGAGGCGGATCGTGAAGGCTTGCGCCATTTGCTCGGGCGGTGGCGGCGGAGCACTGGCGGGCGAGCCGCCAGTGGCACCCACATCGTCTAAATCGACGTTCCAACAAGCCAGCGGCGCGCGCGAAACCGCAAGCGAACTACTGAGTGCGGCGTGGGGCCAGGTTTCGGTTGGGGAAAAATCGAGCTTCGGTTCTTCCCAGGGGTCGAACTCGATGTCGAACAGCGTCTGCGATTCGCTCATCAGTTCGTGCATCTGCGCGAAGTCGAGCGTCGGCGTCTTCATGACGTAGTACGGCGTCCGCTTCTGATACTCGAGACCGAGCTGCTCCGCTTCGTAGCGGAAGGCCGTCCCCGGCAGGATCGCGAGGTTGAAGACCTGGATCTCGCTGAAGAAGCGGTTCGTGTGCAAGTAGTCGAGCCCGCGACGGACGCTTTCCATCGTGTCGCCCGGCAGGCCGATGATGAGATCGACCTTCACGCGGATACCGACGTCGAGCAGCGAGCGAACGCCGCGCTCGAACGCCTTCAGGTTGTTTTTGCGATCCATCAGGTCCATCGCCAGCGGGTCGATCGACTGCAGGCCGATCTCGACGTCGCTGAAGTTCGCCTCGCGAAGCAGCTTCGCCGTCGATTCTTTGATCCCCTCGGCTCGCAACTCGCCGAAGTAGGTGAACTGCTTGTCGGGGTTCTCGCGGGCCAGCAACTGCACGAACTGATCGAAGTTGCGGCCTTGGTTCAACGTCGGGTCAAGCAGCACGACTTCCGTCGCCCCGCGCTCGCGGGCATGCCGTAAGTTGGCAACGATTTTTTCCTCGGCAACGTAGTAGAGGTCGTCATAACTCTTGGGGTAGTAACAAAACTTGCACTTAAAGATGCAGCCCCGAATCGTCTCCAAGAGGAGCATCTTCTCGTCGGCGGCGTCGAGAATGCCCGCCAAGTACGGTGAGGAGATATCGTTCAGATGCGGCAGCGGTTTGCGGAACGGCGGGATCGTCGTCATGCCGCGGGTGTGGAGTCCGGCGATCGGGACGTCGGCAATCGGCAGCAGATCCGCAAGCTCACGCTTCGCTGCGGGTTGATCCAGAAAGTTCAACAACTCGACGAACGTCTGTTCTCCTTCGCCGATCGCGGCGTAGTCGACGGCCGGGTGATTTAACGTCCAGGAGTTGTCGGCCGTGATCTCGGGGCCGCCGACGAGTAGGATCAACTCGGGCCGCCGCGCTTTCAGACGTTCGGCAATCCAGAGCGTGCGGTCGATGTTCCAGAGGTAACAGGTGAAGCCGACCAAGTGCGGCTCACGGGCGAGAATCGCTTCGACCAGGGCGGCGTCGCCGAGCGTGTTGGCGTCGGCGGTCGGCAACAAGTCAATCTGCCAACGATCGTTCAGGTTGCCTTCTTGTCGGCCTCGCAGTTCGGCGTACATCTTCAAGTACGCGCCGGCCAACGGGACGTTCCCCTTCACGGGAGCGTGGCCCGCGGGGGGAATTGGGAGTTGGACGAGAAGGGCGCGACGACGCATGGCTACTCGGTGAGTTCTTTGATGCTGATG